>DASWNL010000305.1:0-4087 GCA_036399215.1 Abditibacteriaceae bacterium | reverse complement strand
GTGTTCATCGGGTGCCCTCCGGGCGGATTCATCCGTGGTTAAAATCCTCTTCTAATGCGTGATATTTTAAGCGCGGTGCGCACGCGGCAGTGGGCTAAAAATGGCCTGTTGTTCGCCGGTTTTTTGTTTGCCGGGCGCCTGCGCGATTTTCGGGATGCGCCCGAAGTTTTCGCCAGTGAAGTGGCCCGCGTGCTGTTGGCGTTTGCCTGCTTTTGCGCTTTGTCGGGCGCGGCTTATCTCATCAACGATTGGCACGATATCGAGCGCGACCGCCTGCATCCTATCAAGAAGAACCGGCCCTTAGCGGCGGGCAAAATCTCATTTCGCACGGCACTGTTTTTAATTGGGTTTTGTTTGTTTGTGGCGACTGTCACGGCCTGGCTGGTTGTAAAAATCGAAGCGCAGGCCTTGTATTTCCCCCTCACGGCAGTCGCTTATTTTCTTCTCACATTAGCCTATTCGTTCGTTTTGAAAAATGCCGTGATCGTGGATGTGTTGGCTGTTGCCGCTGGTTTCGTTTTGCGCATTGCAGCGGGTTGCGTGGCGCTTCCGGTTGAGATTTCACGCTGGATATTGTTCTGCACTTTTACCCTGGCGCTTTTTATCGCTTTGTGCAAGCGCCGCGCGGAGCTTTTGGAACTGGGTGAAGCACGCGAAAACACGCGGCGTGTTTTAATGCATTACACAGTGCCGCTTTTGGATACATTCATTGCCATCGCCGCCGGGTTGACCATTACAGCCTATTCGCTTTACACATTTTTAGCATCAGAAAGCACCGCTTTGCAGGGCAATCGTCACGCCCTGATGATGACCACGATACCTTTTGTGGTCTATGGGGTTTTTCGCTTTTTGCTCTTAGCACACTCCTCACCGGTGGGCGGCGAGCCGGAACAAATCTTGCGCGATAAGCCTATGCTGTTTAACATCTTCTTGTGGGCGCTGTGGGTAGCTGTCTTGACCTTATTGTAATTTCAAATTAAAAGCAGGACACCATGCAAAACTCCGCTTCCGCCGCACAAGAGACTCTACAAGCAACACCTCAAGCAACGCCGCAAAAGCCGGGGCCAGGCGAGAAGTTTCGCGTTCTGGTCATCGAAGACGATACCGAGGTGGCTCGTTTGATGCTGTTAAACCTGGCACGGGCCGGTTTGGATTGCCGCTATGCGAGCGACGGGCCGATGGGCTTATCGGCTTTTAAGGAAGCTTACCCGCATCTGATTTTGCTTGACCTCATGCTGCCCGGTTTCGATGGTCGTGCGCTTTGCATGCAAATCCGTGAAAACAGCACGGTGCCGATCATCATCATGACCGCGCTTTCCGGTGAAGAGCCTCAATTGCAGTGCTTCCGCCTGGGCGCCGATGACTATGTAACCAAGCCGTTTAATCCCAAGCTTCTGGTAGCCCGCGTGGTAGCCCACTTGCGCCGCGTTTATGCCTACGATCTCGAAATCGAGCGCGATGATACAGCGACCCTTCCCTCTTTGCACCCCAATCAAAGTGTTGCAACACAGCCTCCTGCAACAGCGCATAATACAACAACTCATCATGCCGCCAAGCCTGCGGTGCCCACCGGTTTTGCCCGTTGTGGAAATTGCGGTTACTCCGGCCCGCAGCAAGCCTTTCAAATGATGGACGGCAAAGGCGGCTTCACGCAGTTTTGTCCGCGCTGCCGCGAGAAAGACCAGATTGTGGTGGCCCTGGGCTAAATCAAGCCGCTAAATCAAACCGCCAAGACCATCCAATTTTATGACATCAGAATTACCGAAACTGCGCGCTGCCGTGATTGGGGGTGGCATGGGAGGGCGCCTTAGTCTGGACGCTTTGCACGCCTCGGCACACTTTGAACTTGTAGGCGCCGCTGACCTGCGCGCCGATGTGCGCGCCGATCTTGAAACGCGTTATCCCGAACTCCCAACGTTTGCTTCCCACACGGCATTGTTCGCAGCGCACGATTTGGATGTTGTTTGTGTAGCGACCTTTCCACCCAGCCATGAAGCCGTAACTTTGGATGCACTTCAACTACCGCTGCGTGGTCTGTTAGTTGAAAAACCATTAGGCCATACAACGGCTTCCGGTAGGCGCCTTTTGCAAGCGATTCAAGCTGCGAATCTGCCAGTAGTAACGCCGCACGGTTTGTTAGCCAAGCGCACGCCGCTGGAGATCATCGAACGGGTGCAAGCCGGTGAAATCGGTGATTTGAAGTTGGTGGAGATTCAATGCAAAGGCTGGGACATCATCAACGCCGGGATTCATTGGCTGCAATTTTTTATCACCTTAACCGGCGATAAAATTCAAAGCGTTTTAGCGGCTTGCGATAAAAGCACGCGCACTTTCCGCGATGGGATGCAGGTCGAAACTTTGGCCGTCACTTCAGTTGTCACGCAAAGCGGCATCCGCGCTATCATGCACACCGGCGATTACACGCCGGTTAATCATGAAAACTCCGATACATTATTTCGCTTAATGGGCACCAAGGGTCATATCGAATTTTATGGATGGGCGCGGCCTTACCAAATCTTGAACGCCCGCTATCCACACGGCGAAATTATCGAGCCTGCCGAACTGCCCATCACAGGGCATCGAAGGCATCTGGAAAATCTGGCACAGCAGATTCAAAACGGCGTGCCGGATTATACCATTCCCCAAAACTCATTAGCCGCATTAGAGATTTGCGAAGCCGCCTATCTTTCGGCGCGCTATGGCTGCGAAGTGAGCTTTCCTTTAGAAAGTTTTCAAGCTCCGCAATCTAACGAATGGCAACCGGGTGAACCTTACGCAGGCCAGGGTGGCGGGCGCGATGGCCGTAAACTGAGCTAAAGTCGAATGCAACCATGATTAAATTTGCTATTATCGGCGCCGGATGGCGCAGCGAGTTTTTTGCCCGCGTCGCCCGTGAACTGCCCGACCGTTTCCAAATGACAGGCTTGCTTTCGCGCAGCCGCGAAAAAGCCGACTCTTTCGGCCAAACATGGCATGTTTCAGTTGCTACTTCACTGGATGAACTGCTCACAGTGCAGCCCGATTTCGCCCTGGTTTCCGTGCCCTGGGGCGTTGGCGAAGAGTTGGTCATTGAACTGTCGCGGCGCGGAGTGCCTGTGCTTTATGAAACGCCGCCTTCCCCAACGTTAGAAGGATTGCGCGCCTTGCATGAAGCCCTGAAAAGTTTGCCTGCGAAGGTGCAGGTGGCCGAGCAATATCATTTGCAGCCATTGCACGCGGCACGCCTGGAAGCGATTAAACAAGGCTGGATTGGCACGCCAAATTTTGCCCGCGTTTCCGTAGCGCATGGCTATCATGGCATCAGTTTATTGCGACGTTTTTTGGGCATCGGCTTTGAATTACCAACGATTACGGCGCGCCATTTCAAAAGTCCGTTAATCAATGGGCCGGGACGTGATGGGCCGCCGCAAGAAGAGAAGACTATTGAAAGCGATCAACTACTCGCGACTTTTGATTGGGGCGAAAAGTTAGGCTCCTTCGATTTCTGCGGCGACCAGTATTTTTCATGGGTGCGCGGCCAAGATTTGTTAGTGCGCGGCGAGCGCGGCGAAGTTCATAACGAAGAAATTCGACTTTTGCAGGATTATCAAACGCCGCTCAAAATTATTTTGCAGCGTGAAACGGCGGGCGCTAATGGTAATCTCGAAGGCTTTTATCTGAAAGGCTTAACGGCGCGTGGACAATGGCTTTATCAAAATCCCTTTATGCCCGCGCGTCTTTCCGATGACGAAATCGCTTGCGCCGCCTGCTTGCAGGGCATGAAAACCTACCTCGAAACCGGCAAGGACTTTTACTCGCTTGCGGAAGCGATGCACGACCGTTATCTCGATATTCTCATGGACGAAGCCGCGCAGAAAGGGGAAGCTATGCGCGCCGAATTTCAGCCTTGGATGATTTAGTGGATAAGCTTATGAAGCCTGTAAGAACCACACAAACCGGCTCTGCCTTACGCACTGCCACGCAACGTCGCGTCAACCGGCAAGCCACTGCTGTCGCTGACACTGTGCGCGCCTGGCAAGCTTTGCGCGATGCCGAGGAAAGTGGTGGCGAGACACAAAAGGCAATGCAAGCCTTACGGATGGCGCTA
>DASWNL010000304.1:0-2165 GCA_036399215.1 Abditibacteriaceae bacterium | reverse complement strand
GCTTCGTTCACCACGTCCCACTGTTTAATGCGGCCTTTGTAGCGTCCCACCACAGTCGAAATATGCTTTCGCATCCGTGCCAGGGTCAATTCGCGGCTCGCCGGTTGACCATCTGGCCCTTCAAAAAACCAGCGCGGTGTTTGTGAATGCCAGATCAGCGTATGGCCCACGGCAGCGGCACCATTCTTCTCGGCGAGTTCCACCAATTGGTCAGCGACGGCGAAGTTGAATTGCCCTTCGCGCGGCTGCATCGCGTCTGGCTTCATGGCGTTTTCGGCGGTGAGCGCGTTGAAGTGCGTGGTTGCCATCGCCACTTTGTCGGGCGAATTGCCGCGCAACGCGGCATCACTCAGCACCGCACCGATGAGCAATTTATCTTTGAAGGCGGCTTTAAGCGGTGTGACGATAGTTGCATCCGGTGCGGGCTGTGTCTGGGATTGTGGGGCTACAACAGGTGGCGTATTGCTGGTCACTTTTTGCTCCGTATTCGGGGACAGTGATGCTACAGTTTTAATGGACGCCGCTGCCGGTAGTGCAACGGCTTTCAGTTGCAGAACGGTAATCGAATTCGGCTCCAGTGTCTGCATAAACGAAGGGCCAACACCGGTAATTTTGCGTGTGACGGGCACAACTTTGGTTGGCTCATCCATTGAGTTGATGGCAGTCGGGTCGGCAGCCAAAATCGTGGCCGTGCCGGAACTTGCCACCGAGCGCACGCCATTGAGATGAATGCGCAAACTCTGCGGCACCGCGTGCGGATTCACCAACTTAATGAAGATTGTGCCGCTCTTTTTTTCTTGCGTTACCGAAACCGGCAAACGTGCGCCACTAAGCGTCGGCTTGAGAATTGTATCGCCCAAATTGGTGCTGAACATGCGAATGGCATAATAGGAAGGCGATCCATAGGCCCGTAAAGCGTCGTAGCCAATCAAATTGGGCCGCCACTGTCGCCCGCCGGGGTTCACATTCACAAACAGCGGCGCATAGCACTGCATCGTCACCAGATCGGAGTTGCGCTCCATAGCCGCCATAAAAGCGGCATCGCCTATTGCGGCTTTCATGCTGGGCGTGGGAGGCAAGCCACGCGAGCGAGGATCCCACGGCACGATGTCTTCAAAAGCCGCCCATTCGCCTACGAAAATCTCTGGCGCCTTGCGCTCGTAACGCTCGTAGTGATTCGGCTCCATGCGCAGGAACTCGTCCGTCGAGCGATAGTAATGCTCATCCACCACATCCGGCTGACGGCTATGCACGCGCTTTTCACGCGGCTGCTCGAAGCCAACGCTGGAAACGATTTTCAAGTGCGGATATCTGGCCTTAATGGCGTCGTGGAACTGCGCATAGCGTCCATCGTAGCTGCCCGACTTATCGAAAAAGTCCTCGTTGCCGATTTCCACATAAGTCAGAGGAAACGGTTTTGGGTGCCCATCTCTGGCGCGCAACGCGCCCCACTTACTCGCCACCGGGCCGGTGATGTATTCGATTTCGTCGAGTGCGTCTTGGATATATGGCACTAAGTCGGGGCCGGGCTTGATATAGTCGCCGCGCAGGGAGTAGCCCGCATAAACACCAAGCAGAGGCTGCGCGCCGATGTCTTCGGCCCACAGCAGAAATTCCATTAATCCCATGCCATCCGTCGAGCGATAGCCCCACGGCGCCTGGTGCCCCGACCTTTGCGCCAATGGGCCAATGGTCTTTTTCCAGTCGAAGCGTTCAGCGATGGTGTTGCCTTCGAGGTAATTGCCGCCGGGAAAGCGCAAAAACTTCGGCTTCATGTCCACCATCATTTGCATCAGGTCGGGGCGCAATCCATTGGTGCGATTCTTCCATGTCGGTGGAAACAGCGATACCAGGCCCAGCCAGAACTTGGCGGGACGGTCGGTGGCAATCACCAAACGCGCCTGTGTAGTCGGCGTAACGCTACCGGTTTTTAATACCAGTTGATACTGCTTCCAATCGGCGGAAAGACGCTGCACTGTTTGCTGCGCGTAAAGGGTTTTTCCATCGTTACTTTGAATGGAAACCGTCAGCGGCCCGGCGAAACCGGGCGCGACTTTGGCATAAAACGAGGCACGATAACTCGTCTGTGGTTTGACGGGGATGCCCCAGTAGCCGCCGTTGGCCACGCCTGCCGGAGAGGTGCGCGAGGCCGAGGTAACTTCCAC
>DASWNL010000303.1:0-7472 GCA_036399215.1 Abditibacteriaceae bacterium | reverse complement strand
TTCAACATCTCAAGCGCCGCCAGTTGTAACCCAGGTTCGCGAGGCGGTAGCGCCGGCAGTGCAACAAGCGCAGGAGAAAACCGGCCAATTGCTGTCTCAAGCGCAGCAACAAGCGGTTTCACGTCTGGACGAACAAAAAGCAAATGCCGTTGGTGGGTTGGGTGCCGTTGCTGAAACATTGCGCCAGACCGGACAGCAACTGCGCGACAACGATCAGGGCGTGATTACCCAGTATGTTTCGCAATATAGCGAAACGGCGGCGAATCAGGTCGAAAAGGTGTCCAGTTACTTAGGCGAGCGCGATGTAAACCAACTCATTGGCGACGTTGAAAGTTTTGCGCGGCGCGAACCGACACTCTTTATCGCCGGAGCCTTTTTACTGGGTCTGGCCGGCGCGCGTTTCCTACGTGCTTCAGCCCCTCCAAATTCAACAACAGGTTCTATGGGAAGTTCATCCACGGCGTTGGCTACACCCGCATCCATAAACACCAGTTGGGATGGTTCATAAGGGCGCTTAAACCCGCTTCAGGAGGCAACTTATGCTACAAACGTCCCCAGACAACCGCACGGCAGACAACCGCACGGCAGACAACCGCACCTCGGATAGTCGTTCCATCGGTGAACTGCTTGGCGACTTGACCCGCGAAGTCAGCGCTTTGGTGCGTGATGAAGTAAACCTCGCAAAAACCGAACTCAGCCAAAAAGCCGCCGGGGTTGTCAAGCACTTAGGCGGCATCGCCATTGGCGGCGTGCTGGCATTGACCGGCTTATGGGCCTTGCAATACGCAATCATTGTGGCTTTAGATGAGGTCATGCCTTTATGGGCCGCATCGCTTTTGGTTGGCGTGATTGTCATCGGCATTGGCGGCGCTTTAGTCATGAAGGGTATTAACGCTTTGAAAGCTGAGAACCTGGCGCCGCAACAGACTATAGAAACGCTCAAGGAGGACGCACAATGGGCCAAACAACAGATAAAATGAGCGACTTAGAAATTACGGATGAGGCTGTTGATGTCTCAAACGAAACGACGGAAAGCCCCGAAGAGATTCGCGCACGCATCGAACAAACCCGTTCGGAATTGGGCGATACGCTCAGCGCACTGCAAGACAGACTCGAACCGGAGCGACTGAAAGAACAAGCCAAAGAGCAAATTCAAGAACAAGTTGATGCAGCAAAAGAAAGCGTCAAGGAAGCCACAGTTGGCAAAGCAGGAGAGTGGATACATAACGTGAGCGATACCATCAGTGAAACCACGCGCCCGGTTGTAGAAACCGTCAGCCAGGCCGCGCACAGCGTAGCCGATAGCGCTAAACATACCGGCAGCACCGTTGGCAACACAGGTTCATCTTTTATGGATACCGTGCGGCAGAATCCGCTTCCAGCAGCAATGGCCGCTTTTGGCATTGGCTGGCTCATGCTGCAAAACGGCAAAAAGTCGAATAATCGCCCCAACGATTATAATGCGGCTACGCGACGCAACTCCTGGAATGACCCATCTGCCTGGCGCCAACCATCTCCCTGGAATCAGTCAAGCAATAATCAGACTGATTCAGTATTTTCAAAGGCTGGTGATACGGTTGGGCAAACCGCCGAAAACGTGAAGGAGAGCGTCGGGCATGTAACGCAGCAGGTAAGCCAACAAACTCATCAGGTAACACATCAAGCGCAGCACAAGGCACACGAAGCACAAGATGGTTTGCAACGGGCTTTGCAAGATACTCCCTTAGCCGTTGGCGCCGTAGCTCTGGCGGTGGGCGCTGCCGTTGGCCTATCCCTTCCCGGCACCGCGCCCGAAGGGCAACTGATGGGCGAAGCCAAAGAAGCCGTCATGGACAAAGCCGCGCACGCGGCGCAGGATACCCTGGGCAAAGTCAAAGAAGTGGCCGGGCAAGTGGTCGAAGAAGCGAGCAGAACAGCTAAAGACGCCGCACAAGAGCATGGCCTTACCGGCTAAAACTCTTTAAGACAGAAGCAAGGCTGTTTCATGCAGCCTTGCTTCTGTTTCTAACCGGCAAGCGTGTTTTCTTCAGTTGCCTCACGAAACTCCCGAAACAAGCGCGCCAGTTCTGGTGGCTGATAATGCGCATTGAGGCCGCTGGGATTAGGTAAAACCCAGACGCGAGCGCCGCCGATGGCTTGCTCTTGCAAACCTAAAACAGCTTTGGGCTGATGGAAAGCTGTGCGATAAGCGCCGATGCCTAAAACCGCCAGCCATTGCGGCTGGAATTTTTTGATTTTAGCTTCCAACTGTTTGCCGCCTTCAGCTAACTCTTCAGCAGATAAATCTGCCGCCGCAACCGTAGCGCGCTCAACGACATTGGTAACACCGCAACCATAATTCAATAATTCACGGTCTTGATGCGGCGCTAAAGGGTGCGGCGTAAAGCCGCCGCCATGAAGCGCTTTCCAGAAGCGATTGCCGGGCCGAGCGAAATGATGGCCCACTACAACCGAATACACGCTGGGGTTAATGCCGCAAAAGACTACGCGCAAATTCTTTTTCAGAATGTCCGGTGTTCTTCCGTTCACTGCCGCACGCAATTCTTCGGCGGTTGGTTTTACAGGCATAAAAATTCCTCTAACGATAGCGGAGCAAAACAACTATGGAACAACAAATCCCCTTGAGTAACGAAGCCGTCGCTTTAAACCCGGAGCAAGATGCTGCCCGCGATGATGCAACGCATCAAATCGCGCCTGATTTAGCTTATCGTCGCCTCGCAATTGCCAACGTGATATTTTACGGCTTGCCAGGCGCTGGCGACCGCCAGTGGGTTTTGATTGATGCCGGTGTCATGGGCACAACCGGCTTAATTGTCAGCGCGGCAGCACAACGCTTCGGCGAAAATGCGCGGCCCGCCGCTATCGTTATGACGCATGGCCACTTCGACCACGTCGGCGCTTTGGAAGAACTTTCCGAGCGCTGGGACGCGCCGGTTTATGCGCATCCTTTGGAGATGCCTTATCTCAATGGCAGCGCGGCTTATACCCCACCCGACCCCGGCGTTGGCGGCATGATGGCACTACTTTCACCGCTTTATCCGCGCGGCCCCGTTAATGTCGGACATCGCTTACAGGCCCTGGCCGATGATGGCAGCGTGCCTTTCATGCCAGGTTGGCAATGGATTCACACGCCGGGTCACACACCCGGCCATGTTTCGCTGTGGCGCGAAGCGGATAGGGCTATTATTGCCGGTGATGCTTTTATCACCACAGCGCAGGAATCGGCTTATGCTGTTGCCACGCAGCGCCCCGAAATGCACGGGCCACCAATGTATTTCACACCGAATTGGCAGGAGGCACGGGATTCGGTTCAGCGTCTGGCCGCTTTGCAACCGCAGTTAGTTATCACCGGACATGGCCCGGCCATGCATGGGCCTGAAGTCAGCCAGGCTCTGTTACAATTAGCGCAAAACTTTGATGCTGTTGCGGTTCCTGATCACGGAAAATACGTTGACAATCCCGTCACCGCCGCAAGCGGCACGGCTTATGTGCCCACTGATAGTTGACAACGGGTTATAACACCCAAAGGACAGGCATTAAGCCTGTCCTTTTCTATTTTCAGAGCTGTCTTTGGGTAAAATAAGCGTAGCCCCTTTTGGAGACCTATCATGCCCTCAGATGAAAAAAACGGCCTTAGCCGGCGCCAATTATTGCAGCAAAGTGCCGCTGCCGCCGCGCTGGCTTTGACGCCCGAAGTTTTACGCGCGGCGGAAAAAGAGAATGATATTCTGGCTTCATTGAGCCGCGAGCATCCGCGCCTGATTGCCACCTCAAACACTTGGCAGGACTTGAAGAAACGGCGCGCTGACGATGCGTTACTGGATGGTTATTTGAAGCGCAGCGAACAGGAAGCGCGGGCACTATTGAATGCGCCGGCAGTGACTTATCAAAAGCAAGGCCGGCGGCTTTTATCCGTTTCGCGCACTGCGTTGCGTCGCGTTCTGCTTTTGGGTTTGCATTTCCATTTAACCAGCGAAGCGGTATTTGTCGAACGCGCTAAAAACGAAATGTTGGCTGCTGCCGCCTTTGACGATTGGAATCCCAGCCACTTTCTCGACACCGCCGAAATGACCGCCGCTTTAGCCTTTGGCTACGATTGGCTTTATCGTCAATTGGATGAAGCTTCGCGCCAAATCATCAAAACCGCCATCGTGGAAAAAGGCCTAAAACCGGGCATGGTCAGCGACAGTTGGAAGCGCTCGGAGAACAACTGGAATCAAGTGTGCTTAGCCGGTTTGTCATTAGGCGCTTTAGCCATCGCAGAAAGCGAACCGGAGTTGGCACGACAAACTTTGGAGAAAACCAAAACTTTTAATGTCAATGGTTTAAAGCCATACATGCCCGATGGCGTCTATCCCGAAGGCGCCATGTATTGGGCCTATGGCACAACCTTTCAGACCGTGCTTTTAAGCGCCTTGCAGTCGGCATTAGGAACCGATTGGAATCTGGGCCAAAGTCCGGGCTTTTTGCAAAGCGCCGAAGCGCTTCTACATCAACTGGGGCCAACCGGCGCCTATTTTAATTTCGCCGATAACGTTGAGAAACCGGGTTTGGAGCCAGCCATGTGGTGGTTTGCCCGCACCTTAAAACGGCCCGAACTGTTGCGTTATGAGATGGCGCAAATGAAAAATTATGTGGCCTCAACTAAAGCACCTGAACCTGGAACCGAAGCCAATCGCTTGTTGCCCTTAGCGGCCTTGTGGTGGTCAGAGCCAACAGCCACAAAAACTCAATTACCGCTCAACTGGCAAGGCAATGGGCCAAATCCTCTGGCCATTTTTCGCAGTGATTGGGATGACCCGAAAGCGATGTATTTAGCTCTTAAAGGCGGCAAAGCGACGGTCAGTCACGGCCACATGGACGCCGGTTCATTTATCCTGGAAGCCAACGGTGTGCGCTGGGCCTGCGATTTAGGAATGCAGAATTATCACTCGCTGGAATCCAAGGGCATCAGCTTATGGGATGGCAAGCAAGAAGGTCAGCGCTGGCAGATTTTTCGCTTGAATAACTTCAGCCACAACACCTTAACTATTAACAAGCAACTGCATGTCGCCAATGGCGCGGCGATTATTAAAGAGTTTTCCGCGCAAAACAAAAGTGCCGTTGTTGATTTGTCTGCCGTATTCGCCGGACAAGCCGCGAAAGTGACGCGCCGCTTCCAATTTGCTCCGCCAGAGGTGCTTATTACGGATGAATTGGAAGGACTAAAGGCAGGTGATACTGTGCGCTGGGCCATGCTGACCAAAGCCGGAATTGGCTTGAATGGCAATGAAGCGATTCTGACTCAAGACGGCCAAAAATTGCGCATCCAACTGCAATCGCCACAGCCTGCTTCGTTTGAAAGCATCTCCGCCGAGCCGCCCAACGAATACGATGCACCGAACCCCGGCTATCGTTTTTTGATTGCCAATTTTACGGCACCGGAAAGCGGAAAACTGCAATTCTCTATTACATTGCAAACGGCATGATTCAAATTAGTTTCAAGCCAATGCCGCTTCTCGTTCCACGCGGCGTTTAGCACTCCAGCGTTTGACCAGTTCATCTACTACCACGCCGGCTAAAATGACGGCGCCGATAATGGCGAACTCCATTTGGGTGGGAATATCCAGCAGCGTAATCGAATTGCGCAGCACCTGCATAACGGCGGCGCCAATCAAAACGCCGATGATAGTGCCTTCGCCGCCGCGCAGACTGCAACCGCCTAAAACCGCCGCCGCGATGGCGTAAAGCTCATAAAAGTTACCAAAATCCGAAGGCTGCGCCGAATTGACATCGAGAACGAATAAAATGCCGCCCAGGCCGGCTAAAAAAGAGCAAATTACATAAGCCGCAATCGTCATGCGGTCAGTGTTGATGCCGCTGTATCGTGTTGCCATTTCATTGCGTCCCAGGGCTTTAAGATAACGGCCATAGATGGTGAGGTTGAGAAAAATGGAGGCCAGAACTGCGATGACAAGCAAAATGATAAACGGCGCGGGAATCATGAAGCCGGGCACAAAAGGAACTGGGATTTTGCCGGTTGCTAAGGTGCCCAACATCTCGAAGTCGTTGCCAAAACCCTGCGGTTGGTCGCGGGTTAAACCACGCGCCACGCCTCGATAAAGCAGCAGGCCGCACAACGTTACAATAAACGGTTGCAGGCGCAGTTTGGTAATCAGCAGGCCGTGTGCAAGACCTATCAAAAGCGATAAGCCCAAAACAAAAATCATGGCACCGGCCACAGACCACTTCTGTTGCACCAAAAGCCAGGGCAAAAGGCAACCGGTTAAAGCGATAACCGAGCCAATAGACAGGTCTATGCCGCCGGCGATGATGACAAATGCCACCCCGATGCTGATAATGCCGAAAAGTGCACTGCGGCGGATGAGGTTTTCAATGTTGTAAGCCGTAGTGAAGCTATCGCTGAGCAGCGCCGTCACCACACAGATCGCCACCAGCAAACCCAAAATGCCCATGATTTTCAAGGGAGGGCGCGGTAATTTTTCGTTTTTATCTTGTGCTATTGTTGTCGCTGGTGTCGCCATAAATATTCCTATACAACCGCAACGGCGCCGCCGGTTGCCAGTTGCATCACGGCTTCTTCGCTTTGCTGATCGCGCGCTAACTCGCCAGCCAGCCGTCCTTCGTGCATCACTAAAACGCGGTCGGAGATACCTAAAATCTCCGTCATTTCGCTGGAAGCAAAAAGAATGGCCGCGCCCTGTGCTGCCAGGGTTTCCATCAATTGATAAATCTCTTGTTTGGCGCCGATGTCCACGCCACGCGTTGGTTCATCCAACAAAAAAACGCGCGGCGACATAGCCAGCCATTTTCCCAACACCACTTTTTGCTGATTGCCGCCCGATAACAGTTGCACCGCCTGGCCATCGTGCGCGGCTTTGACATTGAGGCTTTGAATGGCACCGCGCGAAATCTCGCGCTCGCCTTTGAAATTCAAAAAGCCACTACGTTGGGTGCGGCGCAAATTGGGCAAGCCGACGTTTTCGCGAATCGCCATTTCTAAAATCAGGCCTTGCCCTTTGCGGTCTTCAGGCACCAGGGCCAAACCGGCGCGAATGGCATCTATCGGCGAGTGAATTTCGACGGGTTTGCCGTTAACGCGTATGGTGCCTGAACGCGGCGACTCAATGCCAAAAAGCGCTTCCATCAATTCAGTGCGGCCAGCACCTACCAGACCGGCAATGCCAACGATTTCGCCGGCGCGAACCTCAAAACTCAAACTTTGTTTGGGATGCTTGGCCGTGTGCAGGTTTTCAACTTGCAAAATGATGTCGCCGACTTTATTTTCCGCGCGCTGATAAAACTGCGACAGGTCACGGCCTATCATCAGTTTCACCATGTTATCATGATTGATTTCATCTTTCGCCAGTTCGCCGGCATTGCATCCATCACGCAAAACAACTACGCGGTCTGCTAACTCTTTGACTTCGCCTAACCGATGCGAAATATAAATGATGCTGATGCCGCGCGAG
>DASWNL010000302.1:0-3989 GCA_036399215.1 Abditibacteriaceae bacterium | reverse complement strand
AAGCAATTGCGCGTGGCATTACCATTAACACAGTGCGTTGCGGCCCGAACCCTCAAACTGAGCAGGTCTGGCAAGAAATTGCGCGCATTGGCGAAGGGAAATACTTTTCCATTGCTCAAAATGGCGGCGTAATCAGCGTGGCTACACCCTACGATGCCGAGATTAGCAAAATTGCCGACAAAATCGAAGCGACCACAATTGCTGGTGGAACATCTCATGCGCGTCAGGCACAGCGCGCCTCTTACACGGCCAATGCCGTTGGGGCTGCGGGGCCTCCTGGGCCACAAGGCGAACGCGCTTTATTCAACACAAAATCGTCTCAAGGTTATGGGTCATGGGATGTGGTGACGGGCCAAATGAACAAGACACTTGATGTTACAAAAATGAAGGATGAAGAGTTGCCCGAAGAACTGCGGAAATTGAAACCCGAAGAGCGGCTACAGATTATCAATAGCAAAATTGCAGAGCGCAAAACAGCGCAGGCCGATTTAGAAAAATTGCAGCGGCAACGTCTGGATTTCATCAAAGATTACAGCACCAAAAACAAGCTCGACGACAAAAACGCTTTCGATACCCTTGTAAAACAAGCCTTGCGCGAGCAAGCGGCCCGGCGTAACATTCGTTTTCAAAATTAATGCTTGCACTCCAGCGGGCAGCAGCTTAATCTTTTCTTAGATGAATCGATTGCAAGATACTTTTAGCCAATTGAAGGCGCGCCAAGAGCGCGCCTTCGTGCCGTTTGTGACCTGTGGTGACCCGGATTTAGCGACCACTAAGGCGCTTTTGCGCGCTTATATCGCAGCGGGCGCGGATATTGTGGAAATCGGCATTCCATTCACCGACCCTTTGGCCGATGGGCCGACAATTCAACGCGCCAGTGAACGCGCTTTAGCGGGCGGCGTGACGATGGATGATGCGCTAAATCTCATTGGGGAAATACGCGCCGAAACCGAAGTGCCTTTAGTGCCGATGACCTATATCAATCCGGTTTATCAGATTGGCTATGACCAGTTTGCCGCGCGTTGTGCCGAAGTCGGCGCGGATGCTGTTATCATCTCGGATTTACCGCCGGAAGAAGGCACAGAGTGGGTCGAAGCGGGCCGCAAGCATGGTGTGGGCACGATTTTTCTGGTGGCGCCGACTTCGGATGAAGCACGCTTGCGCGCTGTTACGCAGGCCGCTTCTGGTTTTATCTATGCTGTGGCGCGCATGGGCGTGACCGGCGCTAAAAGCGACGTGCCACCCGAAATCGGCGATTTAATTGGGCGCATTCGCCAACACACTCAAACACCGATTTGCGCCGGCTTTGGTTTTTCTTCGCCGGAGCAAATAAGGAAGACCTGTCAATCAACGGATGTGGACGGCATCGTTGTCGCATCAGCCTTGATTGATATTTTTGAAAAAGCAACCGGCAACAACGAAGAGCGTGTCAAAACCACCGCCACGCGGGCCAAAGAATTAAAAGCAGCAACTAAAATCCGCTTATAAAAACGGGAAGACGGGAAGATTTTGAAATGAAGAATTGCAAATGGAGAGAAAAAATGAAATCTCTTCTCAATTCTTCAATCTCACCTCTTCATTCCTAAACCCCGTCTTCCCGCCCTTATCGCTTTCCCGTTAAATTCTTTTCAGAAGCATCATGCAACTCACAAAATTACAAAAGCAACAATTTTTCGAGCAGGGCTTTTTGCATATTCCGGGCGTGGTGCCGCGTGTCATGGTGGATGACGCTTTGAAAGCCATCAATCATTCGCTGGGCGAAGGTTTGCCATCGGAAGACATTCAGACAACGCGTTCTCAAACCTACTGCCGCGAGTTGACTCAAACCCCGGTCATCAGCGATTTATTGAATGGCACACCGGCTTTTGCTTTGGCGGAATCGGCGATTGAAACGGGCAAGGTGCGACCTGTTACCGGCGGTCAAATCGCTCTGCGCTTTCCCAGTTATCAAGACCCGCCAAAGCCACCCGGCGGGCATGTGGATGGTATGTATACACCGCATAACGGCGTGCCTGAAGGCACCATTGCCAACTTTACGATGTTGGTTGGCGTGCTGCTTTCTGATTTAAACGCACCCTTTTGCGGCAACTTTACGGTTTGGCCCGGTTCGCACCATCTTTTTGAAGCGTATTGGCGCGAGCGCGGCGCCGAGTCGCTTTTGGAAGGTATGCCCAAAGTGCAAATGCCCGAACCGCTGCAAATCGAAGGCAAAGCGGGAGACATCGTTTTGGTGCACTGGGCAACGGCACACGGCGCGGCCATCAATGTTTCACCGCATGTTCGCTACGCGATTTTCTTTCGCTTGAAGCATGAAGATCACGATTCCCATCCACGTGAAACCATGACCGACATTTGGAAAGACTGGCCGGCACTGCGCGAGGTCGCGGGGTAGTGAGGTTGTGGGGTCGTGGAATTCACCACCCCACAACCTTGCCACTTCACCACCACAATGAAGACTTTCGCTTCCTCCACTTATCACGCCCGCGCCATCGTTTTGCGGGTGCGGAATTTGGGTGAAACCGACCGCGTGATGACGCTGCTTTCAGATGAGCTGGGCAAGTTCGATGCGACGGCGCGCGGCGCACGGCGGCCCAAAGGCAAATTGTCGGCAGTTTCACAGCCTTTCGTGCGCGCTCGCTTTCTGATCGCCAAGGGGCGCAGCCTCGATATTGCCACGCAAGCTGAAATCGAAGATGCGCATCCTCACATCACCAGTGATTTATTGAAAACCGCCTGGGCCACTTATTGCTGCGAATTGAGCAGTTTCCTGCCCGAACATCTGCCGGAAAACGAGTTATTCGATTTGCTGGCCATCACCTTAGAAGCGTTGGATAAGACTTCGCCGGAGCGCATCGAACTTATCGGGCGCTGGTTTGAAGCGCATTATTTGGCTTTGCTCGGTTACGCGCCGCAAATCGGACGTTGCATGTCGTGCAATAGCAAAATAGTAGTCGCGTCCGATGATATGGCGCAAAAGCTCCTTTTTTCGCCGGCTTTAGGCGGCACGCTCTGCGGCTCCTGCGCCGGCAAAGACGCCCAGCGTTTAACGGTTAATGTGCAGTCGCTACGCTTCCTGCATCAACTTCTACGCTCCGTTGAGCCGCCAGCGGATTGGGATTTACCGGGCAATGCGCGGCGCGACTTGCATGACTGTCTGCGGCGCACTTTATTGGCTCATCTGGATTTGCGGCCAAAGTCACAATCGTTTCTCGATGAAGTGATGGCTGATGTCGCGACACGCCCTCTTGCTTAGCGTGCAAAAACAGGTTCTCATCATGTTCAGCACAATTCCAGGGCAATTTTAAGCCGCAAAAGTGCCGAAAATCGCGTATAATTGTTTCAAAACAGGTAACCTGGACAGCCAAACGACGGGTAACCCTTAGTTGAGAGGTTCGCGCGATGACTGATGAAACCAACGGCGCATCCGAGCCAAAACCGCAAACACATCCCCCAATGCCTTCTCAGGCACAGTCGCCAGAACATTCACAGGTGTATTTGCAGTCGGCGCCTAATCCTCCAAGTGGCGCAACTGGGTCGGGCAACACAGGACACGGCGTTTTAGGCGATGATTTACCGCATGACTCGTCAGGCGATGCGCATGACAGTGCCAGCGGCGGCGATTTGCGCTGGGTATGGCGTGAAGTGCGCAAGCGCGTCTTTATCAAACTACCATTTTCCCTGGGTGTGGCCGAAGCGTTACAGGCCACTGTTCCCATTGTGCTGGATGAAAGCAACTTCGTGGTAGGCCTCAGTTCCCGCGATTATCCCCTGTCGGCTAATCTGCTTTCTGAAAACGTGCGCAACACCATTGAAGGCATCCTTCGCCAGGCATCGCGCCAGTATATTCACTTCGAAGTGATTGAAGGCACCACTATCGAAGAGTGGCACGAAGTCAAGCGCCGCCGCGCCCGCGCCCAGGAAGCCGTCATTGCAATGTCGGAAAAGAAGGGCGAAGAGCATCATTACGAAGACCTGTTAAACCAGATTAT
>DASWNL010000301.1:0-8067 GCA_036399215.1 Abditibacteriaceae bacterium | reverse complement strand
ATCGGGATTGACGGAGAGGCCAATTTGCGAAAAGCCGCGCTCTTTGACAACTAAGGCGCCAACATCTAAAAGCTGCGTGCCGATGCCCTGCCCTTGAAAAATCGGATGCACACGCAGCGATTGCAAATCGGGAATACCGGGATGCGCCGGCTTGCCTTCCCAATAGAGCGCAGCCTGTCCGATGGGGAAACCATTAAAATCGGCAACTAGAACAAACGCTTCGCCCATTTCATGCGCTGTCCACTGGCGCTCATAGAAATTACGCAGGTCAGCACCACCCTGCCATTCGAGTTTGAGGCCATCATCTTTTCGCAAAGCGCGGATAACCACAGAATGACGAGGCAAATCGAAGCGAGCGATCAAGGCGCCAGAGTTGGGATGTGGCGCGTGGGTCGAAACGGCAACGGGCGCGGAAGCAGGCGCGGAAGCAGGCATGGTTCGAGTATAAAACGCAAAGGTGAGCCTTGCCTGAAAGGTTATTCAAAAGGTGGTTCAAAGCGTTATAATTCTTTGCGGCGATAAAAGGATAAATACATCATGAAACCTGGCACGATTGGCAAACGAATCTTCAAGCAACAAATCACGCAAAGCAGGGTTTTGACGGCACTGGCAGCACTAAGTATCGCGCCTGCTGCTTCTGCCGATTTAACGTGGGAGCATACCGGCAGCGTGCGCTTTAGCGGCATGAAAACCCCGCTCTTAAAATTCAAGTCGTTTACCAACATGACGCCGCAGCGCCTGCGCGTGCTGTTCAAATACGACGCCGGTGCTGCACTGGGCGCCCTACCCGGCCCCATGAATGCCATGCCTCCAGGTTTTCCAGGAATGCCCGGCATGGGAGGGCCATCCGGGTCTTCCTTGCCAACCCAAACTTTTGCGCCGGTTACAACAAAAACTCCTGTGGCAAGGCAAGTTGGGCCACCTAAAGACACCGAAGACGATGCAAATGCTAATGCGGACAACGAGACGCCGCCGAACCCCCTGCTGGGCAGCGTCACTTTCGTGCAGCGTTTTGATGATGGACAATTTCTGGCTTATACGTCGTTCAGCAAGCAATATGTTGGCGAACCAATCAAAGAAGCTATCGAGAAAACGCGTTTTGACCCGTGGAAAACATTGGCGCCCAAACTTTCCAAAGAGTTGCCGCCTGCTTTTACCGCCGCTCAACGTGCGCGATTGGGTGCCGAAGTGCGCGCCTTGATTTGGCCGTTCATGAAGAACACGTTCAAGATTTACTTTCGCCCCTTGCCGGAAAAGCGCATATTCAATGGTATGGAGGGGAACGGCTATCGCCTGACAATGCTGATGAACTCGCAGTCGCCCTTTTCCAATGGCAACCAATGGTTTCGCGTTTCAGCCGAATGGTGGATTGCGAACACGTTGCCCGGTGATGAATTAGTAGGTCAACTACGCGAAGCGGCAGACAAAACAGTGGGGCGCGACCCAAAGCGCAGCACTTCGATTTGGCTCAACGAAATGCCCTGGTTGATGTGGGAAATGCTGCCCGAAGAGTTACACCAGGCTTTCTTTACCCTTATGCCGCGCTTTGATACGCCCGTAGATTCACCTGAATTTCGCCGCGCCAATATGCCGCTTTACGGCGCGATTTCCATCCAACCACCAAATGGAATACGCGATAGCAAAGGTGACTTGCGCATCGAAGTGAAACTAACGCGGCGCGGCCAGGAAACCCTGCCCGATCACATCTGGCAAGCGCCCACTGGTTACAAGCGTGTGCCGCTTGACGACATCATGAAGCAATTCGAGAAATTGGGCGCCGCCATGCCGCCTTTCCCCGGCCCGCCGATGTAAATCGTTTTTCCCACCGCGATGCGAGGGGCTATTAAATAGCGCCTCGATGGGGCTATCTGCAAGAATCATTAACTGCTGAATAAGCCCTGAAAGGGCAGTGTCGAATAGCCCATCGCATCGCGGTGGGAACGGCAATTAAACATTTCAACGGGTTATCAACAGCGCATTTGGAACAGTCGGCTCGTTCAAACCCGAAGGTTGATTGCTCCACGGGCGATTGGCAATTTGGCCGTTGATAATCAGGACAGAAGACGGCCCGCAGTCCATGTGCAATGCCTCTTGCGCGCCTTCTTTTGCCATCAACTGCGCCAGTTCGGGCAAGGTTAATCCCGGCGAAGAAATATCATTACCGTCGGCAATAAAGAACAGCACATCGCCGTTTGCGGCGATGCCAATGCCGGTGCGCGAGCCACGCAATAACACATCGGGGCGGAACTCTTCTTCTTTAGAAGTTTCGCGCGCGATGCCACCACTGACCAAACGCGGCCCGGCGCCAAGAATTGTTGGATAATTGTCCCAGTCCGCAGGCATGGCTTGCACTTTCCAGGTTACGTTTTGACCTGCCTCAGCTTTAGCGACGGATGAAACAGACACGCCTCTGGTGACGATTAAGAAGCCCCCTGCACGGATATTGGCGCTGCCGTTTGTAACCAATCTGACTACTTTGCCATTAGTTACTTCCAGCGCACTTTCGCCAGGTTTTAATCGATAGATTGTGCCGTAATGCGACGTGAGAACCGCCAAACCATCAGCCGGGGCACTGCCATTTAGCGCCGCGTCGTTATATTTAGCGCCATTGATCTCCACTTCGATGGTGCCGCGCAAATTGCCGATGCGATAAGTGCCGTCTTTCATCAATCCTAAGGCGGTGCGATTCTTCCAGGGCAGGCGAACCCAATCGCCATCTTTCTTCACCGCGCCTAAAGCGGCGCCGTCATAAGCGAAAAAACCGCCATTTACGGCGACAGGCGCCTTTTCACGTTGGGCAATTTGCGAAACGGTTTCGCGTTGCAAAACTGTGCCTTGCGCTAAGGCCATTTGCAACCTCCAGCCGGCTTTTTTGGCGCCGCGCACCAGATAAATCTGAGTGGCTCCTTCAGGTGTTCGATGAGCAAATTTGCGAAGCGTGAGGCCCGGTTCCAGCGTTTGCGTGGAATTTTGCAAGGCCTGTGGCGCCCTTTGCCACAGCATAATGCCTACCAGCAGGCAAAGCAAACAGCCCAGTTGCAGCCACCAGCGGAGAGGGAATATCCTTCGGCGAGTATCTCGCGTGTTTTTAGCAGGAAACATAACAGAATTGCAGCGCGGTTTTTGAGAGTAGTTTGCTTCCATAAGTTCAGCACAAATTGTAGAAGAGTTAGTCTAATGATAAACCAAGTCGCACCATGCTTTTGGGTTTTGTGTTTATCGCCGCCGGTGTTGGTTTGGCTTTTTTATGGCCGCAGGAGTTCTTGTATGCCGTTAAAGGCGCCCTGATTTTGGGCCTGATGCTGCTTGGATTGATCAATCTGCTGATTGCTCTTTCCAGACAAAGAGCTAAGCGCACTTTTGCCGCAGCTTTGAAGGATGATCTCGGTGAAGAAAACGCAACAAATACGTCAACCAATGCCTCAACTCCACCAGTTTAATGTCGTATTTGATGTCGTAAACACAGGAGAAATTCAATGACACAAAGACTTTCATTATTGATTACATCGCTCGTTGCCTCAGCACTTTTCGCCTGTTCTTTAAATGCACGCGCTGAGGTGAGCTTAGGCGCACCCGCTCCTGATTTTGCCTTGCCCGACCAAAACGAAAAGGTGCATAAACTGGCCGACTACAAGGGCAAAACCGTAGTTTTGGCTTTTTATCCTGCCGACATGACGCCCGGTTGCACGCTTGAAGCACGCAGTTTGAATCAGGCATTAAGTGACTTCGGCAAGCGTGGCGTGCAGGTTTTTGGCGTTTCAGTGCAGGATGTCGCCTCTAAAAAGAAATTCTGCGAACTCGAAGGTTTAACTTATCCGCTTTTAGCCGATGTGGCCAAACAGACCGCCAAAGATTACGGCGTTTTGGGTGATAATGGCCGCGCCAGGCGTGTGACGTTTTTAATTGGCCCCGATGGCAAAGTAGCGGCGATTGATCGCAAGGTTAACACGCGAGATCATGCGCGCGATGTCATGGCCTGGGTAGATGCCCTCAAAGCCGAGAAAGCCGAATTGGACAAGCCCGTCGCGCCCTTTTCGCTGTTCACGCTGGATGGCCAGCCAACGATTTTGGGCGACTGGGCCGAAGGTGACACCAAAGCGACGGTTATCGTCTTTCACTCGGCCAATTGCCCCGTCGTCGGCAGTTACAATGCACGCTTGAATGAATTAGCTGCCACTTATGGCCCCAAAGGCGTTCGTGTTCTGGCTTTCAACGCCAATACAGCCGAAAGCGTTGAACAGATCACAACAAACGCCAAAGACAAAGAATTAAAGTTTCCGATTTACCGCGATACCGGCGCCGCAGCAACACGCTTAAATGCCAAGGTCACACCTACCGCTTATCTTATAGATTCCTCCGGCCTTCTACGCTATCAGGGCCGCATTGACGATAACCGATTCAATGCTGAGGCTGCCAAACGCGACTTGCAAAATGCTCTTGATGCCGTTCTCGAAAACAAGCCGGTGGAAACCAGGGAAACCGTTGCGCAGGGTTGCGGAATTCGCAAAAAATTAGGGCCGCCAAAGTCTGATGATGAGTGAATAGACGTTTTCTGAATCCTTGACCACTGAGACCACTCACCATAATGTCAACACAAGAACAACGCATCGCCGGCGGTCTTTATGGCCTGCTTATCGGTGATGCCTTAGGCGTGCCTTACGAATTTAAGCCGCCGCAAAACTTGCCGCCATTGGAACAAATCGAATTTGAGCCACCGGAAGGCTTTGCACGCACTTATGAGGGCCTGCCAATCGGCACATGGTCAGATGATGGCGCACAGGCGCTTTGCCTTTTGGCTTCGCTTTTGGAAATAGGTGAGTTCGACGCCGAAGATTTCGGCTTGCGCCTGGTGCGCTGGGCCGAAGAAGGCTATATGGCGGTAGATAATCACGTATTCGACATCGGCATCACCACCAGCGCCGCCATTCGTAATCTGCGGCGCGGCGTTTTTGCCGAAGCGGCAGGCCTGACCGATGAGCACTCGAACGGCAACGGCTCCCTGATGCGCGTTTTGCCTTTAGCTTTATGGCACAGGGGCAGCGATGAGGATTTAATGGACGATGCCATGACACAATCGCGTGTTACACACGGCCATGTGCGCTCACAATTATGCTGCGCTTTGTATTCTCTTTGGGCACGACGCATCCTTCAAGAAAGCGCCGCGCCCTGGGATGAAGCCGTTCAAGGATTACGCGACTATTTAGGCGAAGATTCGCCGGGACGTAAAGAATTGGAATTCCACATCTTTCTTGGCGAGGCTGATGCGAGAGGCACTGGCTACGTGGTAGATTGCCTGCGCTCGGCGCGTTGGGCCGTCGAGCAAGGCCCGTATGAAATCGCTGTAAAGAAAGCCGTCGCCCTGGGAAATGATACCGATACAACGGCGTGTGTGGCCGGCGGCATTGCCGGTTTACGCGATGGTCTTGACGCCATACCCCAACGTTGGCGCGAAGCCTTGCGCGCGCAGGAAGTTGTCCAGCCGCTTTTGGATGGTTTATTGAATCGGCTTTAACTGTCCGAAACCCGTTCAAGCGGGTATAATTCGCATCACATTTTTCATACCTTTGCTTCGCCATGCCAGTTTCTGTTTCTCCTGCACCCGCACCTGAATCAGCCTCTGAAATTTCTAAAATCGCTCGCCCCAGCGCGATTTATGGTCTGCGTTTGCGCGCCATTTTGGTGGGCTTGCCTCTGGTCTGTGGCCTGAGTCTGGTGTCGGTTTATGCCGATATGGTGGCGCAGAATATCCAGTTCGGCGTTTTGCAATTAGCGCCGCCGGCGGTGGCCGCTTTGTTCGTATTGGCCTTAGCCAATCGCTGGCTAAGCAAGTTACTCAAGCGAGAATTTCTCTCTCGCGCTGATATTCTCATTATCTATTCGATGCTGCTGGTCACCGTCATGGTTTCCACGCGCGGCGCCATTGAGCGCATCATTCCACCGCTCGCCCATCTGCCTTATTACGCGACATCAGAAAACAAGCTTCACGAGCAAATTACGCAATATATTCCGGCCTGGGCGCTGCCGTTTTCACCAACGCATTTAATGCGGCCCGATTACATGGCCGACTTCTATGAAGGCGGGCCGATTCCGTGGGTGAAATGGGTCGGGCCGCTTGTCGCGTGGTTTGGTCTTTATGCGTGCTCGGTGCTGGTTTTTGCCAGCATGGCGTCCATTCTGCGTCGCCAGTGGATGGACAACGAGCAACTGCGTTTTCCCCTGACTACCTTGCCGCTTGCCATTATTCAAGATGAAGTCGAAGGACAGCCGTTTTTTAGCAATCGCTTGATGTGGGTCGGCTGTGCTTTTGCTTTTACAGTTTTTGGCGTTAACGGTTTGGCGGCGAATTTTCCTGATTGGCCGAAGTTTGTCCTCGATTTATGGTTGACTTCGCTCTTTACCGAACGCCCCTGGAACGGCATGGACATCATGGCGGTTTATATCTCCTTAGCCGCCATTGGCTTCGCTTATTTTTTGCCGACCGATTTATTATTTTCGCTGTGGTTTTTCTTTTTGCTAACGCGCTTTCAGGATATTTTCTCCATACAACTGGGCGGTATTCCCACCGGTATCGGAACGCATAATGCGCGGGTTTGGACAGGTTATCAGGCAGCAGGAGCTTATTTCACTTTGGCCCTGGTGCAGTTCCGTATTGGCTGGCCGTATTTCAAGCAAGTCTGGAAAACCGCCTTTGGCCCCGCCGATAAAAAACCGCTGGATGATACCACGGAACTGATGAGCTATCGCGCTGCTTTAATTGGTTTGATTGGTGGCTTTGTCGGTATTATTCTCTGGCTTACCTTGGCCGGCATGAGTCCCCTTGTGGCTCTGGTTTACATGGGCATCTATTTGTTCGTGGTGGCTTTCATTATGTCACGGGCGGTTTGCGAAGCCGGATTATTGATGACCGAAACCAGTTTCCTGCCCAATCATTTGATGGGTCTGGTTTACCGCGTGCCTGATTTAGGTGCCAACAATCTGGCGCTCATGTCGCTGTTGCATTTAGTTTTCGCGCGCGACTTACGCGGGATGCTGCTCACGCCACTTTTGGATAACCAGAAGATGGCTGGTGAGTTGCGCGTTAAACAGCGTTCGATGCTTTTTCCTTTCGCTTTAGCCGTGCTGGTGGCCTTTGTGGCGGCCAGCTATTTCATGCTGAAATTCTCCTACGATAAAGGCCACCTTACGCTTTATCCTTACCCCTCAGACAATGCCCGCAATATGTTCCGCTATGAGCAGGCCAACATTAGCAGCACGACTTTGCCGCCCGATTCCACGGCTTATGCCGGCTTCGGAGTCGGTGTTGTCGTGACGCTGTTTTTGTCTTACATGCGTGCCAATTTCACCTGGTTTCCGCTGCACCCGTTGGCTTATGCGATTGATGCCAACTGGGCGATCTTCGTTTTTTGGTTTCCGTTTTTCATTGCGTGGATTATTAAAAGCCTGGTCTTGCGCTTTGGCGGCATTGATGCTTTTCGTAAAATAGCGCCTTTCATGCTGGGCCTGATTTTAGGCGAATTCATGTCGGCAGTCTTCTGGGCTACTCTAAAAATGACGCACAATTGGAGCACTCCCAGTTTCCCCTGGCCATAAGCAGCTAAAGGATAAATATGAACTCTGAAATTTTGAAAGCCATTCCTGTTCTTCCCACTTCAGATGTGACAGCCGGCGTTGACTTTTACATTCAAAAACTGGGCTTTACCGAAGCGTTTTATCATGGAGAACCAATAAGTTATGCGGGTGTTTCGCGCGACGGCGCGATAGTTCATCTGTGCCAGATGGACGATGCTAAATCTATCGCCGCTCAAACCATGTTGCGCTTCCATGTGCAAAATGTGGAAACGCTCTACGATGAATTAAAAGATTCCGGCGCGCTGCATCCTAACGGCGCCTTGCAAACCAAGCCGTGGGGCACGCGCGAATTTACCGTGCTGGATTTAGATGGCGTTTGCATCACGTTTTTTGAAAACGCATGAGTAAAGTGCATGAGCATTGAATCCTCGAATATCGAATTTCTTCCCGAAGGCGGCGTTACTTCGTCGCTTGGTTTTTTAGCGGGCGCCGCACGGG
>DASWNL010000300.1:0-3622 GCA_036399215.1 Abditibacteriaceae bacterium | reverse complement strand
CGCTGGATTTCAATGCTGGCGCTGGGCTTGTGGTTAGGCAGCCTTTTCTTTTTAGGGCCGATTGGCGCGCCGGGAATTTTTAAATTCCTGCGTGCCCAGAATCAAGAAGCATTGGCACCGCAATTAGTCGGTGTTTTAGTCGAGCGATTTGCGCCAGTTTCGTTGGTGTTAGGCGCTTTAGCCCTGTTATCGTGGTTTATTGAAGGCCTGATAAAGCAAGAAAAGCGGCAGCCGCGCTGGAAGCATTTATGGATAGGGCAGGGCGCTTGTGTAATTACTATGCTGGCTTTGGCGCTGTATTTAAATCTGATGGCCTTACCGCAAATGTTGCGCGATCAAAAAGCCGTGATTGAAGAAAGTAGAACAACGGGCACAGAACTTTCCGCGCGCGGAATGCAAGGCAAATCAGAAGCACGCCAACGCTTTGATACCTTGCATGAAAATTATAGGCGTCTAACCACGATCATCTTCTGTCTGGGTGCGGTTTCGTTGGCCGCTTTTGCTGGCCGCGTTTCTTTGAATGAGAAAAGACAAGACTTGTCAGGGTCCTGAACACTACTGTGAATTGCTAAAAGCTAACCGCTAAAAGCTACTTCTAAAACAGCGTGCCCTGCGCGGGTGCGACAGGTTTGCCGTCCAATGACCACGGAACTTGAACCGTGCGCTTGCGACCCTGCTTGTCTTTGCAAAATATCTGATGATGCCGGGCGCCATATTCGTGTAAACGTCGCGTCAGCAAGACATCTTGCTTGCAATATTCGATAACTTCGTCATGCCGTCCATCGCGCCACCATTGAACCGATTCGGCGCCATCGCCGCTTTTGCCTTCGCCTAAGGTAGCGCTGCAAGTATTATTTAATCCCACGCGAAGACCGGCGGCGGCTTTGATGTCGAGCATCAAGTCAATGTTATTCAACTCTTTCAAGTTGAAATCCACATAAGGCTGCAAGACGCGAAAATCGAAGCCGCGCGAATTAAAACCCACCACGCAATCCGCCGCTCGCAAATCTGCGAGAAACTCGGTAGTTTGATCGGCGCGATAAACATGAAACGAATCGTCGCGGCTATGCAGTGTCACGCCGACGGCCAGGCCCAGTTGCTCGATGTTGTTCCAGCCGCCAACTTCTTCAGCCAGGCGCTCAGTTTCTATGTCGAAATAAACGAAGTTCAAAGCCATATTCAAAACTCTATTGGTGCTCTATTCAAGCCTAATTAAATCAAATTTCACGTTTGGTGGCGCGAAGGCAGTAAAATGTTTCCTGCTTTTGCCGCGAAAGCGTGATTGTAAAAGCAAGGAAACTTTATGCCTGAAGAATTGATGACACGCCGCGCCGAAAGCGTGCCTGCCGCGCGTTGGGCTGCGATTAAATTGCTGGCAATTGATGTGGACGGTGTGCTGACTGATGGCAGCCTGACTTTCGATAAAGAAGGCAATTTGTATCAAACTTTTCACGTGCGCGATGGTTTTGCCTTAGTGGCGGCCAAGCGCACCGGACTCAAAATCGCCTGGGTGTCGGGGCGCAAGTCAGCTCCGGCGCAGCAGCGTTTCGATGAACTGGGCCTCGATTTCTGCCTGCTCAATTGCAGCGATAAGTTCGCCGCCTTGCGCGATTTGCAAGCGCAACTGCAAATTATGCCCGGCGAATGCTGCTTTATCGGCGACGACTTGCCGGACTTGCCTGCTTTTGCCGCCTGCGGGGTAGATGTGGCCGTAGCCGATGCTGTTTCTGAAGTCCTTGAACGGGCCGATTATATTACCAAAGCTCAGGGCGGGCGCGGCGCGGTGCGCGAAGTGATTGAATTAATCCTGCGTGCTCAGGGTAAATGGGACGAAACTTTAGCGCAATTCACAAAGGACGATTTCGATTCGTTCAACCACGTTGCGCCGGAAAACTATCAACGATGAAAAGAAACCCTCACCCTAGCCCTCTCCCCGAAACGCTGCGCTGGGGAGAGGGGACGCAAAACTATAAGGCTCTGAATAAACTTCAATTTAATTCGGCCAGAGGTGCCAAATTTTCCTTCTCCCCAGCGCAGCGTTTCGGGGAGAGGGATAGGGTGAGGGGAATTTAAGTTACAACTATGAAACCTGCTACCAAAGATTTGCTGGCCGCTTTGTTTGTGCTTTATTGCTTTGGCACGGTGTTCTGCCTCACGTGGCAACTCTTCGTGCTTTAAAACCATGCCTTATCTTGCAGACGTGGCGATTTTTGGGTTGGTATTGGCGACTTTGATATTGTATGCATTAGGAGTTCATCTCAATCCAAAGCGTCGCCTGAAATTAAGTTTAGATACATTATCGTTAGGTGTCGGCTCTGGTGTTGCGGCTCTTGCATGGGTGACATGGTTTTGTGGACATTTATCAGCGTTAAGCATCAGCGCGGTAATTAACTTCTTTTTTCTATTTCTCATAGCGTTATCCCGCATCGCGCGTTATCAGGGCTTTAAGAAACTCAAGTTAGATTTGTCTTATATCCTTCATGCGATGCATAGCTTGAAGGGTCTTGACCGCCTACTTTTGCTCTATCTTGCCGTCGTTTTTCTACTAACTTTTCTTCTTACTTTAGTGCCGCCGAATGCCACGGATTGGGATTCGTTGATGTATCATCTGGCGGCACCCGCGCAGTATTTGCGGGCGGGTAAGATCATCCAACTGCCTTACGATCACCACACCTATTTCCCGTTTACGATGGAGATGCTGTTTTTGTGGGGAATGGCGATTAAAGGGCCGGTTTTAGCCAAGCTGTTTCATTGGTTAATGCTGCCACTATGCTGCGGCGCCTTAATCGCCATCGGCAAACGGCATTTCTCATTGCGCGCCGGGCTTTTTGCGGCGGCTTTGTTTGCTTCCATTCCCTTAGTGCAAGCCGAAGCCTCAACTGCTTACATAGATTTGGGCTTAGCCGCGTTCACTTTATTGGCTTATCTTTGCTTTCTCAATTGGAAAACGACTAAAGAAAATAGTTGGCTCTTGTGGTGCGGCGCCTTTTGCGGCTTCTGCTTGGGCACCAAATATCTCGGCGTATTAACCTTTGGTTGGCTTGGCTTATGGGCACTCATTGTTATGGTGAAAGGCGCCCTTCCTACCTGCCCAGAGGGCACCCGCCTCCCGGAAGAAGGAGAGAACGCCTCCTCTGGTAGAGGCTGGGTGGGGGCAAAGCCTTTAGCAACTTTTGTCGCCGTTGCTTTGCTTTTTGGCGGTGGTTGGTATGCGCGAAATTGGGTGCAAACCGGCAATCCGGTTTATCCGTTCGCTTACAGCCTCTTTGGCGGCACCAATTGGAATCAGCAAATGGCCGATCAGTATGAAACCGACCAGAAGGCTTATGGCTTCGGGCGAACTCCCTTAGATTTAATCATGCTGCCCTGGCGTGCTTCCATCGCGCCGTTTAACACTAGTGTGCAACAAGTAAATTCCAGCCCTTCAGGTGAGAATGGTGTAGTCGTGCCGCGCTTTGCCGGATTGCCCTGGTGGCCCTTTGTAAACCTGCAAGCGCCGCAGCCGCAAAATGGCCTGTTTGATGCGCCGGGCATGGTCGTATCGCTACCTCTGCGCACCATGCTTGGCCCGGCCTTTTTAGCCTTTGGCCTGCCACTACTTTTTGTGCGCCGCAAGCCGTGG
>DASWNL010000299.1:0-6801 GCA_036399215.1 Abditibacteriaceae bacterium | reverse complement strand
CGATGCCGATATTTTGCTGTTGGACGAACCATTTTCGGCGCTCGATTATTTAACGCGTCTGCGCATGAGGCGAGAACTGGAACGCTTGATGCAAGAGCGCGCGCGCACTGTCGTTTTCGTAACGCACGATGTCGAAGAAGCCGCGCATCTGGCAGACCGCGTTGTGGTTTTAACGGCGCGTCCGGCACGCATTCAATGCGAGTTGCATATTCAAGCACCGCGTCCGCGCGATATTACTTCAAAAGAAGTTGTGGATGCAGTGCGGCAAATCTTAGAGGAAATGGGCTTGGGATACGAAATCTCAACCCAGAACGAAGTTAAAAGCGAAGTAGAGGTCGCAACACTATGAAAAAAACGTCTTTGTTATTAGGTGTCGGCGGTTTGGTTGCCGTGGTTGCAGGCCTGGGGTTGCTACGCAACAAAGCCACTGAAGTCGCCAGCGGCACAGCGCCGGGAGTGGGGAGCCTGGAAGTCGGTTTTTTGCCGGTCACTTGCCATTTAACCTGCCCGGTGACCGATTATTCCACCAAAAGCACGACAACGGGCACGCGCTTTATTTCCAAGCGCTTCACCAGCTTTCCTGATGTGGTGGACAACATCAAAAGCGGACGCCTGCAAGCGACCTTTATGATCGCGCCGCTCGCCATGAAAATCCGTGAGCAGGGCGTCAAAGTGAAGATCGTTTACCTGGGTCACCGCGACGGCTCGACCGTAATGGTGAAGAAAAACAGCACGGCTAAATCGCTGCGCGACTTGCGCGGCAAGCGCTTCGCCATTCCCAACAAAGCCAGTAACCAATATCTGGTCATCAATAAGTTGATGCAAGACCAGGGCATTAAACCTGATGAAATCAAGTTTTTGGAGTTGCCGCCACCCGATATGCCCAGCGCTTTAGCGGCTAACGCCATTGATGCTTACTTTGTCGGCGAACCGCACTGCGCTAAAGCCGAATTAGATGGCACGGGGCGCGTGCTTTACCATGCCAAAGACATCTGGCCGAAGTTTATTTCCTGTGTTCTTGTCGTTCACGAAGACCTAATCAACAAAAACCCGGCTGTTGTTAAAGATTTAGTGCGCGGCATAGCCGAAAGCGGCGAATGGGCCGAAACGCATCGCCTGGACGCTGCCAAATTAGTGTCGCCTTACTTTAGACAGAAAGAAAAAGTTGTGAAATATGTGCTGACTCAGCCACCAGACCGCGTCAGCTATCGAATGCTCGAACCCGGTGATGTCGAGATGCAAAAAATTGCCGACATGGCCCATAAACTCGGCGTTTTAAAAGTGCGTCAGAATGCCAAAGAGATCGTTGACCGCTCTTTCATTCCCGCTGACACCAAAGCGGCGCCGATTGATTCAAAGACCATTCCCGAAAGCGAATCATGACCTGGATTAAAACGGTTTCACCGCGAGAATCGCCCGAAGTAGCCGAAGCGTTAATGGCGCAAGCCGACTTGTATCCTCACGATTATTCGCCGCAAGGTCAAAGGCAAATGCAGGTGCCCGAAGCTGTGGCAAACGACAGCATCGTGCTCTCGCATTCTTTAATGCCGGATGTGATGCGCCATGCCTTTTCAACTTTCGGCGCCTTGATGAACCCGGATTTACCGCTCTCGCGTCGGCAGCACGAAATGATTGCGGCTACAGTATCGGCGCTCAATCGCTGCTTTTATTGAGTGGAATCGCACGCAGAGTTTCTGCGCCTCGCCACTTTGGATGAAGAATTGGCCGCTGCCATCAAGCGCGATTGGAAAAGCGCGCCCATTACCGAAGCCGAACGCGCCATGTTGGACTACGTGGAGAAACTAACGCTGCGCCCGGTATCAATTGGCTGCGACGACATCGAAAACCTGCGCTCGCAGGGCTTCGACGATAAAGCCATTTTGCAAATCAACCTCATCGCCAGTTGGTTCAATTACATCAACCGCGTCGCCGATGGTTTAGGCGTCGGGCGCGAATAAAAGAAAAGGCTGCTTTCCTGTCGAAAGCAGCTTTTTCTTTTACTCGGTTTGCGGTTACTTAACGCGCCACAATTTAACGATTCCTTCACCGCCGTCGGGGGCAGCGGCCAAAGTGCGTCCATCAGGAGAAAAGGCGAGCCTGTAGAAATCATTATCTGTTGATATTTCCAATTGGCGCAGTAGTTGACCACTGTGAATATCCTGCAATTTGATTTCTCCATTTCTTCCAATGGCGCCTACCAGAGTAGAATTATCAGGCGACAGCATGAGGCCGCTTGTCACGTCAAAGGCTACAGAATATTGAAGTTTCCCGGTTTTATAATTCCAGATTTTCACTTTTTCATCGCCAAGGTATGCAATCAGGCTCGCCGTGTTGGCGTGGGGAACTCCAAAACTCCTTGATGTAATATCGGCATCTCGTCGGATTTGAAAACGCAATTTTCCGGTCGCTAAATCCCAAAAGTGGTCGCCATCCGTTAGAGTGGCTTTGTCCGGTAGAATCCAGGGCTTATTCTGGGGAGCCTTCGGCAAACGTAAATGCAGTTGAGGAGCGCGGTCAGTGCGCCAGTTCCAGCGAAACAATTTTGCATTATCAACCACTTTAGCATTATTAACCACGTTAGCATCTTCAATCCCGTTAGAAACCATCAATCCAATAAGCGTTGACTCATCAGCCAATACTCCCACCGGGATAAAATTTTTCGGGCCAGACATTGCCACTTTTGCGTCTGGCACCGAAAAAATCTTCACGCGCTGTTCTTGCGGTTCAAAACGTTCCGAAGAGCAAAAAGCGGCCATATATTTTCCGTTTTCAATAAAACAAGAGTATTCAGCCATTGGGATGCGCGCGCTCATGGTGCCGGAGGCTACATCACAAAGAATAAGGTCTTCGCGGAACTCATCATTCTGATCTTCCACAATCAGCGTTCGGCCATCGGGAGAAAATTGAATGTTTCCAACCAGAGCATCCAACACCATCGTTTTAGGCCGCCACGAATTGCGCTCAGCGATGTAAGCGTAAAGCGCCAGCGGCACGAGGAGAACCAAGGCGATCTTCCAAACGTGGCGACGAGATAGGACGGATTTCATTACTCGCTGTATTTTAGGATTAAATCAATAGCTGCACTCAGAGATCAAACATTGAATCATTCTTCAAGCTCTTCTAAGTTGATGATCCACGCATCGGGCACGGCGACATCTATCACGCAGCGCGCTAAGTTGAACCATTGATTACAATTGTCCAATATCACGCCATCGGCTGTAGCAATGATTTCGGTGGTTTCTTTTAATCGAGCATCAGGATTAAACGCCAGTTCTATATCCCAATTCCACTGATGCTTGACGGCGGTTTCGCGCAGCAAAGTTTTCAAGCGTCCACTGTTAGAAACCGGGCTATCCAATAACCAGATGGCTTGCGCAGCACCCTGCATCGCTAAAAATTGCCCCACGATTTCAATAGCCGGGATGGTTTCTTCAACGCTATGAAAGGTGCCGTGCAAACTGGCGATGTCGCGATAACAACCGTCATAACTTTGCACAATTAAACCACCCGATAATGCTGCCTCAATGGTCGTCAGCACATTATAGCCATCGAGCCAGATATGTTGTCCTGCTATGCTTGCAACTTCGCGGGAGTTTCGCTCTTTTCGAGCCTGCGCTGAGCAAGTCGCGCGCATCACGGCTTTGCGCTGGCGCTCATGTAGGCTGTAGCGGTTACCGACCAATTCGAGCGCTGACTTCGCTGCGTAACCGCGTCCTAAAAGCCAGGCATAGTCACTAACTGCTTTATGCAGCAGAGGCAGTTTTTCGGGCGCGAATAATGTTTTGTCGCGAGGATGCGGCCCGCGATGACGGCGCGTATCGGGCATAACTACAATCCCGCACGCCAATTCGCAACCGCTTCAGACACGCGAAGTGCCCGATTATAAACACGCAGGTTATGCATCCTCTGCATGAATAGCGGTATGAGATTTAAATCCACATTTTGCGGTCTGCATAATTCAGGCGAAATCCGCCCCCAACCATATTGTCGCTGTGTGCCGCCATCGCAAAGCACACCATCTATAACAAACATCACAACACCCGGCCCGCCATCAGCGATAACGGCCACATGATGCTTCCTCATCTCTTTCAACAGGCCGGCATCGCTTTGCCAGCTTTCGTTGGCGCCGGCGTTGGTCAATTGCAGTTGCAGCGTGTCATCGGCTGCCGTTGAAAGTGCAAAAGCGCCTGCGCCCTGCCCGCGAAGCAGCACGCGATTCGGCGTTAAATCTCGCGGCGTCCACCAAAAATCCAGGGTAAAGCCGCTTGTTGCCGAAAACTTCAACTGGTTCGGCATGGGGCCGGTAAAATCCAACACCAGACCATCGCGTGTGACCGTTTTGTTTTCGTGCTGATTCCACAAGCCTTCGAGCAAAGAACCATCAATTTCATGCACACGGGCGATGGTTTTTTGCGTTTCGGTCAAATAGTAGCGCCCATTGTCTTCTATAAAATCGGGATAGCTGATGCGGATTTTGGGGTCGGGATCGTAAAGCACCATCTCCGGCTGCGACCAATGAATAAAACCGTCTTTCTCAACTCCACCACAGAGCCAGGCCGGATTACGGCCTTCGTAGCTTTTGCCGCCGTGATTATGAAACCAGTAGAGGAACTTGCCGTTACTGGCCTTCCACACAAAATTAGCGGCGCGCGGATGTTTGACTAATTTCCCATTGGGCGAATAAGTCATGTAAGCGGGCGCTGTCCACGTTTTGCCATCGTCGCGCGAATAAGCGTGACAGGGATGGCCTTCAGTCGTGCGATAAACGCAATAAAGCGAGCCGTCCGATAGATTAACGATGCTTTGCTCTTCAGCAATCGGCCCTTTGACCGAGCGCAAGCCAATGTCACCATCGGGCAAAGTTTCCCAGCGTATTTTTTCAGGGTCACGCTCAGTGAGTATGTTGTCGCTTCGCAAAAACGCGCCTTCGGAGCGCGTCATGAATCCTTCGCCAAAATTACCGACTTTGTGCAATGTCACATAAGCTGCGCCTTTGTGAATGAGAGGCCGACCAACGTGCCAGAAAAAGCGCACCTTACCCTCGTAAGGGTTTTCGCGATCTATTTGCGTTTCACGGATGGGAATTTCATAGCGCTTTTGCGACCAGCTTTTGCCGTTGTCATCGGAGAACTTAAAGACAAAATGACCAAGCGTATCCACGCGCTTGCGTGAATACGCCGTGTCAGCCTTCACTTCACGCAGATTGTCGGTGTTGTGATTGTAAAAAGCATAAACGCGCCCATGACCCAAAGGGTGCCCCGGCACCTTTAGAATCGTGACATAGGAGGCTTCGGGCGGGCCGGGCGGCTCAATGTCCACCAGTGGCTCCCACGTTTTGCCTTTATCTTTGGAGCGAACCGAAACAATATGCTGCGTTTGCGCGCCTTCCTCACCACGCGCCGTCGTCATACAACAAAGCCACGCACCATCATCGGTTTGCACTACATAAGGCTGGTCGCAATAGTGTTCGCGCGGAATCTCTAAGCCATTACGAATGTTGCGTGGATCGTTTTGCATGGCCTCTATTTCAAAGCACTTTCAATCTGTTGCACACTTGCGCCTAATTTACGGCGGGCGATAATGTCGAGTTGTTGAATCGGGCCTTGCAAGTGCAGCGTGCGATGGACATGGCGCAAGGTTTGTCCGGGCTTTAAAGCCGCAGCAGGCGAAGATGATTCCAATTCATAGAACGGCCCCATCTGACCACCGCTGGGAAGCGGCCCGTCATTATAAGAGTTCGCCGCATCGCCGCCATAAGGGTTCTTTTGCAGCTCCCACATCGAGTTCACATAATCGGTTGCGCCGGGCAAGGTGTATTCGACAATGGTTAAGGTTCTACCATCCCAACTGCCCATTGTTTTTTTGGCGCGGCGCGGTGGAATGCCAATTTTGCCGCGTGCTTTGCCATCAGCTTTGAAGAATAAAACGCCTTTGGCGTTATCAATCTTCAAGCGATTACCGGCAACTTTTCCAAAGTAGGCATCGTTGACAACCGGCCCCAGTTTGCTTTCGGCCCCGGCTTTAAAAGGAATGACAACCTTTGTATTCGGTGAAGGATTATACATGCCCAAAATCCAAATCGAAAGCAGACCGCCCTCTTTTGTCCACGCCTTGCCGCCTGTGTTAGTCAGGCGATTATCCGATTCATAGGCCACAACCTGCACATCTTTGCCGAGATTTCCACCAAGAGTGGCGCGGGTTTGCCCTATGCTCAGCAAGCGAACCGCGCGCTCGGCACGAGCATTGAATTTGGTGCCGCTGTAGTTAGTCAGCGTGAAGTTCTTGCGAAAGCGGGCTTGTGAGCGGCTTTTACTGACCAGTGGCCAACCACCCCAGTCAATCACGGCAGGGGTTTCCCAATCTTTGAATTCAAATTTGGCGCCTTTGGGAAAGAAAATCGAATACTGCCCGCCTTCGGGGCCAAACCAGATGCGATCTTCGCCGCCAAAAACATTGATATGTGGCTGACGCTTGTTTTGGGCGATGGCTTTTTTATTGATCCAGCCGAAACTGTTGCCTCTGGCGCCATTGATCGTGCTGGTCATCACGCGCCCTTGATATTGCGGCACAACAGCCACCTGCGACTTGCCGGCTTTGTCGGATAAAACGATGACATCCGTATGCTTCTTTAATAGCGCTACATCCGCGCCGAAATCGGCATATATCGCTTGAGGCACTAACACAGGCAAACCAAGGCTTGCAACAGCGAGAATCTTATTCATGGCTACTCCCATAGAGAATTGTGCTTCAGTTTAGTGCGAAGACTTGCTTTCAGCAGTAAAAAGCGCGCCTTGCATATTG
>DASWNL010000298.1:0-4317 GCA_036399215.1 Abditibacteriaceae bacterium | reverse complement strand
GCGCGTGGGACGAAGTGCTGAAAGAGCATCCACGCTTATTGGGTTCGCGCACTCATTTGCGAGCGCTTGCCACAGCCAAGCCTGAGCTTTATAACCAGGTCGTAAAAGGCTTAGCGGGCCAGTGGTTGCAGGCTGACGGCATTATTCACGCGGTTGACGGATTACCACCGGAGAAGATTCAGGCTTATATTCAGCGCGCCTTAAAACACGTCCAGCGTGGCGCGACCAACGTGCATCAAGACACCTGGATTTGGATGGAAGAAGTCGCTTTTACTTACGACTTTTTCTATGATGCGATTGCGCCTGCCGACCGCCAGAAGATGATTGATTGGCTCAATGCCAATCGCGTTTCGTTTACGACTGACGAAAATGCTTTTCATAATTCGACGCTTTCTAAAATCTTAACTTATGTGCGAATTGCTTATGCGACGTGGGGCGAAAACCCCGAAGCCAAAGCGTTTCGCGACCATGCCTTAATCAAGCTTTACGAGGGCAAAGTTTTGCCGGTATTGCAAGAAGTCGGAGTGGGCGGCGGTTTTACCGAAGCCGGTTGGTATGCGCGGCATTCACTATGGCATTTAACGCAAGCGTTGGAATTGGCGCGCCGCTTTGAGAATTACGACGGCTTTGCTAAAGCGCCGCGCTTTTTTTATCAGCGCCTTGCCTATGAAATGTTTCAGCCCTATCCGGGCCGTTGGGAGTATGGAACGGAGCGTTTCCCCGTCGAAGGCGATGGCTCGCACGTCTACGGTGGTCATACCGAATATCCGCGTTTGATGCGCACCGTTTTAGCGCAGTATTTTCGCGGTTCAGAGTTATCACGCGCTGTTGCTAACAAACAAAGGCGCGGCTCGAATTCGCACAGTAGAGTCGAAGACTTCTTGTATGAAGAAACGCCCGACGCACCTCTGGATTTGAACACTTTTCCACTGGGGCATCATGCGGCGGGTATCGGCAAAGTGTATGCGCGTAGCAATTGGAGCGATAACGCAACGTGGTTTCGCTTTGACTGCGGCGATTACTGGGTTGGGCATCAGCATTTTGAAGCCGGCAATTTCGAGATTTTCCAGCATGAGCCATTAGCTACCGAAAGCGGCGAGTATCATGATTATGGCTCCAATCATTCGATCAACTGGCTGATGCGAACCATCGCGCATAACAGCATCTTAGTGCATCAGCCGGATGAAAAGTGGACAATGATGCGCGATGGCGGGCGTATTCAATATGCCAACGACGGTGGACAGGCCAAGAAGTGGGAGTGGACGGTTGACACGCTGGAACAATGGAAGCAAAAGCGCCAGGAGTTCGAGCGCGGCGACATTGTGGCCTATCAAAACACGCCTCAATATCTTTATGTAGCGGGCGACTGCACAGCCGCTTATGCGCCCTCGAAACTATCGTCCTGGATTCGCCAGATTGTCTTTGTGCGCCCCGGCACTTTTGTGATTTTTGATCGCGTTATCAGCACCAAAGCAGAGTTTGAAAAAACCTGGCTTTTGCACTGCCAGAACGAGCCTTCAATGCAAAATCAAACTGCTTCTATTACCAACGGCAAAGGCCGGTTGATGGTGCAAACTCTGTTGCCCGAAAAGGCGCAAATTCGCAAAGTGCAGGGCTACACCTATGGCGGGCAAACTTTCGATCCACCGCAAAACGCACTTTCCGCAACCGCCGCGAAATGGCGTATCGAAGTGCTGCCTTCGGCGCCGCAAAAGGAAGATGTCTTCCTGCATGTTCTTTCAACGGGTGAAGCCGCGCCCGCGCAGTTAATTCGCAAAGGCAACGGAATCGGAGCGCGCATCGGCGACACGGAAGTTATATTTGATGGCAAAGTTGGCGGCGCGCTTAAAGTGGCAAACAATGAGTTCGCACTTAAACCGACTGTGCAAGCGGGAAGGTATGAGTGAGTTATGAAAATTCGCAGTGAAATGAACGTCCCAAGTATGGATTCCCGCCTTCGCGGGAATGACCATTTTCTAAACTGCTATTCCCACTGTGGCGACGACTATTTGCCGATTCGTCATTCCCGCGAAGGCGGGAATCCAGGCAAAATAAAGTCGCTTTTATTTATCGCTTTCCTGTTCAGCGTGTGCAGTGTCTTCGCGTCTGTTGCTATGGCGCAGGGCAGCCTCATCAACTCGATGGACGAAAACAATTTTCAGCCATCGGAAAAAAGCAAAGTTGAATTGGTTGAAGGCAAAGTCGGCAAAGCCTTGAAGTTCTCTTTTGACGATGATGCCAGAAGCGCTTTTGTTCGTGGACGTGGGCGTGCTAATGCCGATTGGGATAAGGCCGCTGGCTTTTCGTTCTGGGTGAAGGGTGATGGCTCCGATCATTTGGGCGGATTGCAATTTGTCTGGAACGAAGACTATGCGGCGCGCTACGCTTATGCGTTTCCCATTAGTGGCACGGATTGGCAAAAGATTACTGTAGCCTGGCGCGATCTTGTGCCCGAACTGCCTCAGGCCACAAAGTTGATTGATGCCAAAACCGGCAATGCTCCATCAAAACTGGGAGCCTTATGGTTTGGCAAATGGTGGTATTGGCGCGATTATGCGGCGCACTCTTACGCCATTGATGAAATTCGTCTGGAGCCGGAAATTGCCATTGATGCAAATGATTATCGCCCTGCGGGCGCGCCCTTAGAGCGTGTCTTAGCCAAACTCAAAGCCGGCCAACCCATTACGATTGTGACAATGGGCGATTCATTAACCGACTTCAATCACTGGGCGAATAAGGAAACCAACTGGCCGACTTTGCTCAAGAAAAACATCAAAGAAAAATACGGTTCCGAAGTTACGGTTGTTAATCCCGCCATTGGCGGCACTTTATTAACGCAGAACTTAGTTTTGATGCCGCGTTGGACAAGCACCCCACAGCCGGATTTAGTAACCGTTTTATTCGGCTTTAACGATTACGCTTCAGGAATGCGCGGCCCGCAGTTTCAAGAAAGGCTAAAGGACGCTGTTGACCGCATCCGTCGCGCCACCAAAGGCCACGCCGATGTGCTGCTTTTTACGACTCCACCATCTTTGGATAACGGCCAAACTTTCGCCGAACTGGCCGAAGCCGCACGTTTAGCGGCTAAAGAGAGAAACGCCGGCCTTGTCGAAACTTATGGCACTTTTCAGGCAGTGGAAGCAGATAAGAAAGCAGCGCTTTACGTGCATGATAAAGTGCATCTGGGCGCAGCAGGTCATGCTTTAGTGGCGCAAAAGGTGTTGGAAGCACTGGAAGCGGGCGGAAAGTAAAAGTATTAACGACATGAAACATCTCAAACATCTTCTTCTTATTTTGGCCGTGATATTCTCATTTGCTTCTGTTCAGGCGGCTGAAACGCAGCCCAATGTCATTTTAATTGTCGCCGATGATTTGGGTTATGGAGATTTAGGTTGTTACGGCCAAACGAAAATCAAAACGCCCCATCTCGACCGCATGGCGCAAGAAGGAATGCGTTTTACGCAATGCTATTCAGGTTCAACGGTGTGTGCTCCTTCTCGTGCGACTTTGATGACAGGAAAGCACACCGGGCACGCCACGATTCGTGGTAATCGCAAACCGGAAATTCCTTTGCGTGCTGATGAAAAATCAATGGCTGAAGTATTCAAAGATGCCGGCTATACAACCGCGCTGTTTGGCAAATGGGGCGTTGGCGCCAACGATAATAGCGGAGCGCCCAACCGCAAGGGCTTTGATGAGTTCTTAGGTTATCTCACCCAACGCGAAGCACACGATTACTATCCGGCTTCAATTTATCGCAATTTCGATGTTTATCCGTTAGCGCAAAATGCCGAGGGCAAAAAAGGCACTTACACGCATGATTTATTCATGGAGGAATCTCTTAAATGGCTCCGCACCAATGCGCAAAAGCCGTTTTTCCTTTACCTGCCGGTAACGATTCCACATACCAACAACGAAGCCGCGCCTCATGGCCAGGAAGTGCCATCAGATGCACCCTATTCACAAGAAGATTGGCCGCAGCAGGAAAAGAACTTTGCCGCTATGATTACGCGAATGGACAATGGCATAGGGCAAATCATGGTGCTGTTGAAAGAGTTGAAAATAGACGAAAACACCCTGATCGTTTTTACCAGCGATAACGGCCCGCATAATGAAGGCGGGCATAAATCCGACTTCTTCGATAGTAACGGCGCTTTGCGCGGCATCAAACGCGATTTATACGAAGGCGGCATCCGCGTGCCGGGCCTGATGCGCTGGCCCGGCAAAATCAAAGCAGGCACAACCAGCGAACAAATTTGGGCCAACTGGGATTTGCTGCCGACATTTTGTGAACTGATTGACGAGCCGATTCCCAAC
>DASWNL010000297.1:0-9088 GCA_036399215.1 Abditibacteriaceae bacterium | reverse complement strand
CCTACTGGCTACTCGCTACTTCCTACTGATTCATTGTCTTTGCTTTCTCAACAGCCTGATCGATGCCGCCGACGAGGTAGAACGCCTGTTCTGGCAAATCGTCATGCTTGCCTTCGAGGATTTCCTTGAAGCCGCGCACCGTTTCCTCGCGGGTAACGTATTGTCCCGGAATCGAAGTAAACACTTCGGCCACGAAGAACGGCTGCGAGAGGAAGGTTTGAATCTTGCGGGCACGCGCCACCAGCAGTTTGTCTTCGTCCGAAAGTTCATCAATACCTAAGATAGCGATGATGTCCTGCAAATCCTTATAACGCTGCAAAACCTGCTGCACGCCGCGCGCTACTTGATAATGCTCTTCGCCCACAATATGCGGCTGCAAGATTGTCGAAGTTGAAGCCAGAGGGTCAACCGCCGGGTAAATACCCAGAGCAAACAGTTCACGCGAAAGCACCGTGTTGGCTTCCAAGTGCGTAAAGGCCGTGGCGGGTGCCGGGTCGGTGATGTCGTCAGCGGGAACATAAACGGCCTGCACCGACGTGATAGCGCCCTTTTTGGTGGTTGTAATGCGCTCCTGTAACTGCGCCATTTCATTGGCTAAGGTTGGCTGATAGCCTACAGCCGAAGGCATACGGCCTAACAAAGCCGATACTTCTGAACCGGCCTGCGTGAAGCGGAAAATGTTATCTAAGAAGAGCAACACGTCCTGGCCTTCTTCATCGCGGAAGTATTCAGCCATTGTTAAAGCGGTCAAAGCCACACGCAGACGCGCACCGGGCGGCTCGTTCATCTGGCCGAAGACCAGAATCGTCTGGTCAAGAACGGTTTTATCGCGCCCGTCGGCCATTTTCTGGCCGGGCAGGGTGGTTTCGCTCATTTCCACGCGCAAGTCGGTGCCTTCGCGGGTGCGTTCGCCGACGCCGCCGAAGACCGATACACCGGAGTGCTTTTGCGCTACGTTGTTGATCAGTTCCGTAATCAAAACCGTTTTGCCCACACCGGCGCCGCCAAACAAGCCGACTTTGCCGCCGCGCGGATAAGGCTCCAAAAGGTCAACCACTTTGATGCCGGTTTCAAACGGCTCAATGGTCGGGCTGAGGTCTTCAAAGCGTGGCGAGGGGCGATGAATCGAAAAGTGCTTTTCGGCCTCAACCGGGCCAAGATCATCAATCGGGCGGCCTAAAACGTCAAATAAACGGCCTAAAGTGGTGGGGCCAACCGGGACAGTGATGGTATCGCCGGTGTCTTGCACTTTCATGCCGCGCACAAGGCCATCGGTGGTTTCCATAGCCACGCAGCGCACTACGTTGTCGCCCAGATGCTGTGCTACTTCGACAATCAGACTGGTCTGCCCTGCACGGTCAACCGAAAGCGCGTTTGCAATCGCCGGAAGTTGCTGCGGCGCAAACTCCACGTCTACAACCGGGCCGATGACTTGATTAATTTTTCCTTCTGCCATGTAACTCCTAACTATCCTTTTAATGCTTCCGCGCCGCCCACAATGTCGAGCAGTTCTTTGGTAATACCGGCCTGGCGGGTGCGGTTCGCCAACAGAGTGAGCGCTTCGATTTGCTCACCGGCGTTTTTGGTAGCGTTGGTCATAGCGGTCATGCGGGCGCCGAACTCCGAAGCCACCGCTTCCATAAGCAATTGGTAAACACGCGTTTCAACGAAGCGTGGTAACAGCACTTCTAAAAGCCGAGCCGCATCCGGCTCGAAAATGAAATCCATGCTGGCCTGTTTTGCTTCAGCAGCGGCTTCTTCTTCTGCCGAGGGTGGCTCAATTGGTAGGAACTTCACGACGGTTGGGCGCTGGCTTATAACCGATTTGAATTCGGTATAGGCGATATGCACTTCGTCCACTTCGCCGCGCAAGAACATGCCGGTAATCGCATCCGAAATAGCGCGAATCTCGTCATAAGGCCCTTGTGGACTGGGCGCGGCAAACGACTGACTGACGGTATAACCGCGCTTGGTGAAATAATCCGTTGCCTTGCGGCCCACTGTCACCAATGTGATGGCGTCGCGCCCATTACGCAGGCCGGGCGCTTCACCTTCATTCATTTCGCGCATTTTGCGATCAATGAACTGATGCGCCGTGCGCAAAATGTTGGTGTTGTAAGAGCCGCATAAACCCTTATCTGCTGCGATAACGACGATGCCAACCGCACCGGTTGGCCGATTGTCGAGTAGAGGATGCGAAATCTCCGTGACGTTAGGCGCTAAAACGCCAACCAGATTCGTCATCGTTTCGGCGTAGGGCTTGCCTTTTTCGACGCGCTCCTGCACGCGGCGCAGACGCGCCGCCGCCACCATCTTCATCGCCTGTGTGATCTGGCTGATGTTTTTTACAACGCGAATTTTTCGCTTGATGTCTCTTAAAGATGCCATTGTAATAGTAGGAGCGCAGTTCGCTGCACCCGCAACCGGGCGCAACAGGTTGCGCCCCTACACTTTTACGCCGTAAATTGATTAACGAATTCCTGTGCAGCGCCTTTTAATTTCTCGGTTGTTTCATCGCTGAGCGCCTTGTCTTTTTCAATCGCCGAAGGCACATCTGGATAGCGCTCGGCCACAAAGGCTAAGAATTCTGTTTCAAAACGGGCTACGTCATCCGGCGCCACAGTGTCCAGAAAGCCATTGGTCGCCGCGTAGATAATCATCACTTGCTGCTCAACCGGCATCGGCTTGAACTGCGCTTGTTTTAACAGAGCAGTCAAGCGTTGGCCGCGCGCTAACTGAGCTTGCGTGCCTTTATCCAAGTCGCTGGCGAACTGCGCAAAAGCGGCTAATTCGCGGTAGCGGGCGAGGGTTAATTTCAAGGGGCCAGCCACCTGGCGCATGGCCTTGATTTGAGCCGAACCGCCGACGCGCGAAACCGAAAGACCAACCGAAATAGCTGGGCGCTGACCGGCATAGAACAAGTCCGGCTCCAAAAAGATTTGGCCATCGGTGATTGAAATCACATTGGTCGGGATATACGCTGAAATGTCGTTGGCCTGCGTTTCGATAATCGGCAAAGCGGTTAAAGAACCGCCGCCCAAATTGCGGTGCATTTTAGCGCTGCGCTCCAACAAGCGGCTGTGCAAATTGAAAACATCGCCTGGATAAGCTTCGCGGCCCGGTGGGCGGCGCAAAAGCAGGGACATCGAGCGGTAAGCGACGGCGTGCTTGGACAAATCATCGTAAATGATAAGAGCGTGTTCGCCCTTGTCGCGAAAGTATTCGCCCATCGCGGTTCCGGCAAAGGGCGCGATGTATTGAAGCGGAGCCGAATCGTTGGCCGAGGCGACAACCACGATGGTGTATTCCATCGCACCGGCGGCTTCTAACTGCGCCACAATCGCTGCGACGGTGCCCTGTTTTTGGCCAATCGCCACGTAGATGCAGAACACGTCCTGACCGCGCTGATTGATGATAGTGTCCGTCGCGATGGCAGTTTTGCCGGTCTGCCGGTCACCGATAATCAGTTCGCGCTGACCGCGCCCGATGGGAATCATCGAATCAATGGCTTTAACGCCGGTTTGCAGTGGCTGCTTGACGCCTTCGCGCTGCATAACGCCGGGCGCTTTGACTTCGATTAAAGCGCGTTGATCGCTGACAATTGGGCCTTTGCCGTCAATTGGTTCGCCCAGAGCATTGACAACGCGGCCCAAAAGCGCGGGGCCAACCGGAACGTCGGCAATGCGGCCCGTGGTCTTGACCTGTGAGCCTTCTTCAATATGGTTGTAATCGCCGGCGATAACCACACCAACGTTGTCTTCTTCTAAGTTGAGCGCAATGCCCATCGTGGGGCGATTGGTGATGGGTGAGACGGGAAATTCCAGCAACTCACCGGATTTGGCGCCTTCCAGTCCATAAACGCGTGCGATACCATCGCCGATTTCCAGCACGGTGCCGACATCGACCATCTTCAAATCTTGGTCGAAACCTTCAAGTTCACGTTGCAGAACACTGGTAATTTCTTCGGGCCTTAAAGCCATTTTTCCTCCGAAAATTTTGAATTTTTAGTTTTGAATTTTTAATTAGCTTCTTCATTCAAAATTAAAAATTTAAAATTCAAAATTGAGCGTTAGCTCACCTTAACTTGCTGTAACTGTTCTTCCAAACGACGCAATTGCGAAGCGATGCTGCCATCGAAAAGGCGGTCGCCTACGCGCACCATAAGGCCGCCAAGCAGCGATTCATCCACACGGGTTTGCAGACGCACCGTGTAGCCGGTTTCGGCTTGAAGCTGCGCTTTCAATGCCGTTGTTTGTGCATCTGTCAGGGGCACGGCTGAAACTGCTTCCGCATCCATTTCGCGGCGATGTTCATCTAAAAGTTGCTTGAACTGCGCGCCGATGTCCGGCAAAATCGCAGGGCGGTCGTTTTCAATCAATAAAAATAAAAAGTGCTCGACGACCGGCTGCACACGACCTTCAAAAATGTGGTGCAGTAACTCTTTTTTGCGCTCGCGCGTAATCAACGGATGGCGCATCACATGCATGAACTGCGGCGAATCCTGTGACGCCGAAGCGATGGCATCAAGACTCTGTGCTACGCCATCTACTTCGCCCGATTTGAGCGCCGTATTGAAAAGCGCCTTTGCATAGCGCCGTGCCGCGCGATAATCGCCCGCCATTAGCGCGTGCCTCCGTGAGTTGCGTTGGCCGTGCCGTTATTGCTACCAATGCCCGCAATAACCTCATCAATCAGGCGCGAATGCGCATTGGGATCGAGAGTTTGCTTGATAAGGCGACCGGCAGCGGCAGTCGAAAGCTGCGCGATCTGGTTGCGCATTTCGGCATTGGCAATTTCGCGCTCGCGCACAATTTCGCCGCGTGCCCGCTCAACAATCGCTTGCGCTTCGGCGCGTGCTTTTTCCAAAAGCTCCTCGCGCGCCACTTGTGCCTGACGGGTCGCTTCCTGAATCTTATCGCGCGCTTCGTCTTCGATTTGGGCCAGGCGCGTTTCGTATTCTTTTTGAAGCTGCACCATTTCATTGCGGCGCGCTTCAGCGTCGTCTAAGTCGCCGCGAATCTTGTCCTGGCGGGCCTGCAACGTGTTAAAAATGGGGCCAAAGGCGAATTTCTTCAGGACAAAGAGCAGAATCAGAAACGCCACGATCATCGTGGCCAGGAACTGCGCTTCAATCCCGAATAAATTCAAAATGTCTTGTAACATAAAACTCTGTTTTTAGTCTTCGTGTGAAATTCATTTAGTCCCGACTGCCTGGCAGCCGGGACTAAATGAAACCAATTAACCGCCGGCGCCAGCGGCGCGCATTGCGGCAGTAGCCTGCTCAATGCTCGGCAATTTGCCTTGCAGCATAAAGAACATAACCAGCGCGTAAATGACCAGCGATTCGATGATGGCCAAGCCGATAATCATCGCGGTTTGAATTCTGCCCGCGATTTCCGGTTGGCGCGCCATGCCTTCGAGAGCGCCGGCAATCGCGCGGCCCTGGCCGAGGCCGGCGCCGATAACGGCAATCGGCAAGCCCAAACCTGTTGCTAAAGCTAAAAGTCCCCAGTAAATCATGTGCCTGTCTCCTTTCTCCAGCGCGCAGCCGGAATGTTATATTGAAAAGTGTAAATTGTCTTTGTAGGGGCAGGTCTCCGTGCCTGCCCTCATTTTTACCAAAGGGCAGGCACGGAGACCTGCCCCTACAATTACGCCACCGGCACTTCCTTCGGTTGCACGATAATTTCATCGTGCCCATGCACGTGCGTATGCTCGACATCATGATGGTCATGCGCTTCATGACCGTCGGAGTGCGTGCTGAAAATCGAAATGTAAATCGCCAGGAGCGTCGAGAAAACCAGCGCCTGCAAAGCGCCGAACAACATTCCCAAAAACATCATCAGCAAGTTGATGGGAACACCTGGAAAAGCTATATCCTTGAGAATGGGAATTGAGCTAAACATCGGGATATCACCCAAAGTTGTAATACCTACGATGCCCATACCGAGAGCCGCCAGTTTTAAAACGACGGTTTCTTCGCCAAATACGTTACCCAACAAGCGCACGGCAAGGCTGAGTGGCTTGATGAACTCGCCAATGATGTGCAGCGGCAAGTTGAGCGGCACTAACCATAAAGGCTCACCAACAAGGTGCAAGAACCAGCTTTTGATGCCGGTTTCTTTGATAGCGATGATGTGCGTGGCGAAAAAGGCCACAATCGCCAGGGCAATAGGCACATTGGGGTTAGCCGTCGGCGCCATCAAACCCGGCACCAGGCCGGCGTAGTTCATGAAAAGGATGGCGAAGAAATAAGTGGCAATCAGCGGTGAATACTTGCGAGCCAAATCATGGCCCATGATGCCGACCACGTAATCATGAAAGCCCTCGACTGCCGCTTCGACGGCGTTTGTAAGCGAATTGGGCTTGCCTTCGGGCCGAATTTTGGCGTTCTTGCCCGCCATCACGCCCATTACCGCCAGTAAAGCGAAAAGGCAAATAGCCAGCACCAGAAAATCGTATTTTACGCTGTCATGCGGCGTGGTGAGTGGCTCTTTTTCCGGGGTTTGCGTAACAGTCGGCTTGTCCTTGCCAAAAATACCGCGTGCAAGTGGGTTCACCCAGGTGCCCTGGTGAGCATCGAAAACACCTGGCTTATGACCTTCGCCATGCCCGCCATGACTGCCTCCATGCGCGTCTGCTTTGCCCGCGGCGCCATGAGCATCGCCGGTTGCGGCGTGCGAAGCGCCCTGATCGGCATGAGCCGAATTATCAGCGCTCATCGCCTGTGCCCACAGTGGCGCGGCGCTCAGGAAATTAAAAAACAAGGCCAGAAAAATCCAACGAAGTGTTTTCAACATGAATCGAGAATTAAAATTTCATTTTGCGCGGCGCGATGTTTGGTTGGACGTAAACCTCGCGCAGCATCGTTGCGGCTTTGCCATCGGAAGGGCGACGGCTCATCAAGCGGCCCAGTGCCATGTTCAGCAAAATCAACTGCACCGCTAAGCAGCCAACCGTAAACGTCACGAAATTCATCAAATCGGCGCGGCGCAAGAGCAAAATCGCACCAATTAAAAGCGCATATTTGCCTGGCACCAAAAGCCAGGTGGGCAAAAACTTCCACTCATCGCCGCCCGCTTTGCCGGTTTTAGCTTTCAGCCAGCGCGCTACGAACAATTCCTGCGTTTTCAAAAACACCCATCCGGTCAGTGAACCAAGTGCGCTCGATAAAAGCGCGCCGAAATTTTGCCCTATCAAGCCCCAACTAACCGCCAAAACGATGGCAAACCAACAATTTGCGCGATAAACCCGCCCCAGAAACGCCTCATCCAATAAAACCGCGCGGCGTTTTGTAACCTTAGGCAACCCCGCTTTAGTTTTTTCAAACGAGGCCGTGGGCGGCGCGGGAACGGTATAACGGCTCATTTCGATTTGTCCGACTTTTGGTCTTCGTCTTCACCCAACAACTCTTGTAGCAGCTCTTCGGCACTTTGCGGCACCTTATACGATGGACTACTCTCACCGGGTTTTTCAAAAGGCGGCGGCACCGTAAACAAGCGCGGCTTCGGCGATTCATCAACTTCCACAACCGGCGGCGCTTTGGGCACGATCTTCTCGCGTCCTGGCGGCGGTGTGCGCTGCTCTACTTCAGGCTCAAGGGTTTTTACCAGCGCGAACATTTCCCGAAAGCCGCCAAACACGCCGAGCAATCCAATAATTAGCACCCAGTGCTGCGTGCCGAATTTTTGATCGATAAAATACCCAATCAAAAAGCCACCGATGATCGGCCCCGCAAGGGCAAAGCCAATAACCGATGCCTGAGCACCCGTCGAACCGCCTTGTGACAGGCGCACCAAACGCGATTGTGTCCAACTTAAGCCCTTCGGCTCGTCTTTAGAAGGAGCGTCTTCGGAGCCATCTTTCATGGCAAAATCATCGCGTTTTTCACAAACTCTGTCTTGCGGGTCACTGCCATTCTACCTATTGAAACCGTGTTAGTCAACCCGCCTTTGGTGCGCTATCAATCAGTAAAAATGGCCTGATTATGTGCCTCTGGCAATAGCAGTTTCCAGTTGTGGCATTTTTCACAAGGTTTTTGTGCTATTTTTCACAGAATCGGCCCACAGGGGGCATTTATAGGACAAATGACATAATCTCTACGATTAAATAAAACAATAAGAAAGGCGAAAAATTTCCTGACTTTTTACAGAAAAGCGCCTCGCAAAGTTAGCGAGGCGCTTTTCTTAAGAACAGTTGCTATGGTAATGGCTGTGGCAATGGCTGTGGCTCACCGTAAATAAAGTCATCCATGATAACCAAATCTGCATTGCCACCGGCACTGATGTCATTTACGCCGGCACCTAAAGCAGCATTACCGGAGGTGATCTCCACGCGCGTGGCCCGATTATCTGGCAAGAACACGCCAAGAAAAGAAAGGCCGCTTGAATTCGCGGCCCGCGCGGGGGCTAAAAAGCGGCCCAGATTGAGATTCCCCTCAAAAATGTCCAGAAAAGTTGAACTTGCACTGTCCACATCGGAAAATACCACGCCAAAGCCCCTGACCCCAGCCGCTGTGCCGCTCTGCGTCGGCACTTCAAAGCTGCAAATTACGCGGTTGCTGCCATTAGCGGCAAAGGTTTTATTGGGAGTGAAAAAGGCGAATTGGTTTGGGTAGTTGGCGTTAACGTCACCAAACAGCGTAGCAACGGCAGGTGGCCCAAGCGTGCCACTAACGCGTAAACCCGTGCCTGGCGTGCTGAGAATTAAGCCTCGCGGACTGCCAGGACTACCCTGAGGCGGATTGAAAAAGTTGCCGGGCAGATTATTGTTATTCGAAAAGGCATCGGGCACGCCATCCCAGTTGACTTCGCGACGCCCGCTGGCTTGTCCTGGGGTGTTAGGCGCGTTAAGCGCACCGAGCAGAGTCCGAAATTGATCAACTTCATCCTGTATATTACCGGCGCCGCTGATAACTGTTGCCCGCACGTTGGCAAAGCCGCTGTTACTGCCGCCATTGCAACCGCTTAAGGCAAAAGTTGAAACGGCGACAAGAGCAAATCCCAAAACATGGACACCCCAACGCGCGGCACTACCTTGCGAAATACCAGTTTGCATAACTCCTCCAATTGGGTTTGAAGTTAATTTT
>DASWNL010000296.1:0-3362 GCA_036399215.1 Abditibacteriaceae bacterium | reverse complement strand
TCCCTCACGGTCAACACCCAAATAAGTGACGCGATAGCCCTCACGTTCTTTGGCCTGGCAGAATTGCAGAACCGAGGAGTGCTCTACTTGCGAGGTGATAATATGCCGCTTATCAGGGTTTGCCAGCAATGCCGCGTGAATCGCTGTGTTATTGCTTTCCGTCGCGCAGCCAGTAAAGATAATTTCGCGCGCACCAGCGCCGATGAGCGAAGCTACTTCCCCACGTGCTGCTTCAATAACGCCTTTAAGTTTCGAGCCGAAACGATAGCTACTGGATGCGTTGCCCCATTCATCGGTCAGGTATGGAAGCATCGCTTCGCGCACTTCGGGCAAAATGGGTGTGGTGGCGTTGTGGTCAAGATAGATCATCAAGCCTGAGTTTACGAGGTAGAATTTGCGGAGGTGAGAGATTATATGCCTTTGGCCCGATTATAGCTTGAAAAACTGAGTGCTTTGGTAACGCACTCTTGAGTGCCTGATAGATGGGTTTGAATCACTGATACTGCGATCTAACTATGGCATCTGATTCCGCAGCTAACCCTAAAACACCACGCGGTAGAAGGAAATTGCTTCTTGTTCTGCCGGTCGTCTTTATATTGCTTTTGATGCTGTTCCTTGACCGCTGGGGGCAAAGCGACCGCGCGCAAAAAGCGGATGCGATTGTGGTTTTAGGAGCTTATGTCAGGCCCAATGGAGAGGCCAGCCCCGCGCTGCGTAACCGCGCTTTGCACGCGGCGGAATTATATAAGCGCGGATTGGCTTCGCATATTATCACAACCGGCGGGTTGGGTGACAATCCGCCGGAAGAAGCATCCGTTTCGGCAGCGATTCTCAAACAAAACGGCGTTCCGTCGAGCGCGATCAGCAGCGAAATAACTTCAACTTCCACATGGGAAAATGCGCTCAACGCGGCCCAAATCTGCCGAAAAAACGGCTGGACACGGGTTATTGTTGTCAGCGAGCCGTTTCATCTATGGCGCGCCACGCGCAATTTTCAAAAACAAGGGCTATCGGTGTTTCCGTCACCTTCAATTGACCATCGCGTGCGCTTTCGCTTGTGGATGACAACACGTGAAGTGCCAGCCGTGCTGCGCGATGTTCTGACGCGGCGTGTTTGGTAGATTCCTGGTAAATTGCTTTTTTGCCGCGCACTTTCAAGACAACTGGGAGAAAACCCGATGCCATTGGTTGACATGTCGCTGGAAAAGCTGCACCAGTATCAAGGCCGTAACCCGCGCCCTGATGATGTTGATGAGTTTTGGGACGAGGCTTTGGCCGAGATGCACGCGCTTGACCCGCAGGTGGAGTTAGTGCCTCATGAAATAGACGCGCCCTTTGCCGAATGCTTTCATCTGTATTTCACAGGCACCGGCGGCGCGCGTGTCCATGCCAAATATCTGCGTCCGAAAAATGCCGTCAGGCCACATCCGGCGCTGTTGCAGTTTCATGGCTATTCGGGCAGCAGCGGCGATTGGCACGATAAGCTTGGTTGGGTCGGACGTGGTTTTAGTGTGGCTTCGCTGGACTGTCGTGGTCAGGGCGGCTTATCGAATGATGTCGGCGGCACCAGCGGCAACACCCTGCGTGGCCATATCATTCGCGGCTTGCAAGATGCTTTAGAAGGCAACCCGCATAAATTCTATTTTCGCCACGTTTTTCTCGATACGGCTCTGTTGGCGCGCATCGTTGAAAACTTCGATGAAGTAGACGAAAATCGCATTGGTGCCACCGGCGGTAGCCAGGGCGGGGCGTTGACTCTGGCGTGCGCCGCTCTGGCACCACAGGTGAAGCGCGCCGCGCCGATTTTTCCGTTTTTATGCGATTATCTGCGCGTGTGGGAAATGGATTGGGATGTGTCCGCTTATGAAGAACTGCGCACCTGGTTTCGCAACTTCGACCCACGCCATGAAAAGCACGACGAAGTCTTTCGCTGCCTGGGTTACATAGATAATCAGCACTTAGCGCATCGCATTCAGGGGGAAATTTTGATGCCGGTTGGCTTGATAGACAGCGTTTGCCCGCCCAGCACGCAGTTTGCGGCTTACAACAAAATCACGGCGCCAAAGAACCTGTTAATCTATCCTGACTTTGGTCATGAAGGCTTGCCCGGTTCAGGTGATGCCATCTGGAATTTTATGGGCGGCCTGTGATGAATTGTGAAACAATTGTCTCATGAACTCTTCGCGTTCAAAGCCTCGCGTCTGGCCGGTTGTGCTTGGCGTGCTGCTGTTGGCCTTCATAGTGGGCGTGTTTCAGTTCTTCGCACCGCCGAATGTCACGATTCCTAATCCCGCTTTGCCCAATCCTAATGGCTTCGATTTCGCCGTGCGCGCCACGCAAGCGCAACAGAGTAAGACATCTGACCTGGATACGCTTTTGAATCCTCAAGGCACGAGATTAACTTCCGCACAACGCGAACAAAGCTACCGTGCGCATCCTCAAGAAGTCGAAAAGTGGCTCGCCCAAAATCAACCGGCGCTTCAACTGTTGAGAAAAGGATTGGTTTACGAATATCGCGAGCCGCCGGTGCGAGGCGTGACCGGCGTATTGCCTCACTATGGCGGTTTTCGGGAATTGGCGCGCACTTTAGCCGTTGAAAGTAATGCCCGCGCCGCAAAAGGCGACTGGCCGGGCGCTGCGCAGAGCGCTTTAGATGGTTTACAATTCGGCCACCAAATTCCGCGCGGAACACCACTGATCGGCGCTTTGGTCGGCTACGCTGTGCAAGCGCTTTCACGACGGCCCATTCAAGAAATGTTGCCGTCGTTGGATGCTCCAACGTGTCGCAAAACTGCACGTGCAATCGAGAAGCTGCATCTCAGTCGCGTGCCATATGCCGAAGTTTTGCAGGAAGAAAAGTGGAATGTCGCTGCCAACTTGTTACCGATGTTGCAAAGTGCCGGTTCGATTGGTATTCAAGTCGTGGGTTATGACGCTAACACCAAAAAGCAGCGCTTTCGGCCCGTCAGCCGGCGCCGCTATATGGCTGATTTCTTAAGGCAAATGGACGCTTTAAGCGAGGGGGCCAAGCAGCCTTATGCGCTGGCACCGGCGGTTCAACCACCCGGCGATGCTCTGACCGGCACCTTATGGCCGGTTTTCTTGCGCGGGCGCTTTAACGTGGCGAAATGCGAAAGCGCGAATACCATGTTGATGTCAGCTTTGGCTTTGCACGCTTACCGTCTGGAAAAAGGCAGCTATCCCGATTCCCTTTCGCAATTGGCGCCGGGTTATATCAAAGCTATTCCACCGGATGGCTTTGGCGCAGGCGAGGCTTTGCGTTACAAGAAAGAGGGCGCCAATTATCGTTTGTGGAGCATTGGCCCGGATAAAAAGGATGACGGCGGCAAGCCGGCAGATAA
>DASWNL010000295.1:0-9533 GCA_036399215.1 Abditibacteriaceae bacterium | reverse complement strand
AAATGGGGCCTCATCATTGTGCCCGATGGTTCTCCATTCGGCGAGGCGCTATCTGCTGAACTCATCTCTGGCAGATAAAGCTGTGTGTCTCCAGAGCGCCGCTTCCCACTGCGCTGGCCGCTTGTTTCTGAAAAAGTAGGGCCTTCTGGCAAGCTGGCAATCTCATTTCCTTGTGCAGCGCGTGTGCTTGTGCCGGACGCCGAGATGCCACGTCCTGCAACACGCAACGCTTTTAAATTGACATTAGAAGATTCGATTCCATCAGGGCGTGGTGCCGAAACTGAAGAACGTAAGGGGTTCAAGCTAATAGAGGCTGATTGGTTTGGCTCGCTATTTTGCTGCGGCGCTCTTGCCGCTTCAGAAAAGTTTTGTGGCGAACTGGTGTTATGCTTGATGTTATGTTTAGTGCGTGGTAAAGCGGCCAGACGCACGCGGCGCGACGGCCTTTTAAGCGCACGTTTTGTAAGCGTGTGGCGCGAGCGATTTATTTGAATCCGAGGGCGTTGTTGCGCCATGCGTCGCGTTACGGATTTCTTTGCCGATCTGGAATCTGTTTTCGGTGTTGGCCGGGCCTGTGCCTGTCTCTTTTGTGGTGTAAGCGTGACTTGAAAAACTGTTTCGCGCGCGAACTCTGGCGCCGGGATTTGCCGCATTAGGCCCCACAACACACCATGAAACAGCAGTGAAACTCCCAAAGCCGCACCAATAATGCGCTGGGCGCGAAGCCGTGCAATCTGTTGTTTTTGTTCGGCTGAGTGCATGGAAATTATCAGAGATTACGCGAGAGCGAAAAGGGAATACCTGCTACGCGGCTTCGCAAGAGTGATTCGCAACAAGAATGGTTAAGCAACAAGTTAAACACGTCAAGCGTTAGGCGCGTGCCATATTTTCGCGATAACTAACGTGAATATTAATCAATACCAACCACTAACTCAAAAACCAAAAGCGCGGGCAAGTTGCCCGCGCTTTTTATCTGTTATCCAGACTCTATTAAAAATAAAATCCTGCTGTTAAACCGAAGGTAGCCGGAGCGCCAGGTTCTCCTATGAAGCCAGATGGCGCCAGGCCTGGATAGGGAATGGCAATAGGCACATAGCGCTTGTTAAAAGCATTCCGAATCCAGGCTTCGCCGAACCAGCGATTGCTTTTGATGCCGGCACGGAAATTAGCGAGGGCGTAGGCGTTTTGGCTGGCGGTGTTTTGCTCGTCGTATTGATACTTGCCGTAAAAGATACCTTCACCACGAGCGTAAAGAGTTTTCTGTCCACCGATGGCGCGAAAATACTGCGCGCCGATGTGGGCGTTATAATCAGGCGAAAAAGGCAATTTATTACCCGCGACGGGAACGCCATTAGCCGTGCTGCCTGCTCCAAAGCGCGTGCGCATCAAGCCGCCCCCGGCGAATAAATCGAGGCCGGGCCGCATTTGAGCTTTAACTTCCAGTTCCAAGCCTTTGCTGGAAGCGTTGCCTACGTTAGAAATGAAAAACTGGCCGGGGGCGCCAAAGGGCACATTCAATTGCAGGTTGTTCCAGTCAATGTAATACGCGGCCAAGTTCGCCGTCACGCGCCCACCATTCCACGAATTCTTCAGGCCGATTTCGTAGTTGCGGCTTTTTTCTTCGTTGTAAATCTGTGTGCCCGGAGGCGAGGCCGGGTTGAAGCCTCCGGCTTTAAAACCATCGCTGATGGTGCCATAAAGCAGACGCGAGGGCCGCAGGCGATAAGCCGCGCCAATCTGCGGCGAAACTTCGGTAAATCTATCTCTAAGATTTTGCACGAGAGGCGGGCCAAACGCCGGATTAGTAGAGGTAGTTAAAAGAGCCTGCTTGCTTTCGTAATCGGCGCGCAAACCGGCAATGAGGTCAAGCTTTTCGCCCGCCGTGAAAGTTGCCTGGCCATAAGCGCCCACGCCCCGATCATCTAAAGCGGCTGCCGATAGGCTTTGAAAACCGGGCAACGGGCCAAGCGGCGGGTTCAGTGTATTGGCGGTATTTTGATCGTAATTCTGTTTGAAATACGAAACACCGGCCTGCCATTTTAGTTTCCAGTTATCGGACAAATTAAGCGGCGCATCCTGAGCAGATGCCCAGCGAAATTCTTGTGTGAATTGCGTGTCTTTTTCGCGATTGTTGCGCGTGGCAAAGGGTGCAATTGTGTAATCGAGATCGGTTAAATCCTGCGTGCGCCACGAAACCAGGCCGGAAATCGAAGAAAAGTTGACCTTTTCGCCTTTTTGGTCGAAAAGCAGGGTCGGCGCGGTCAGACTACGTGTAGTAAAGCCTTCAAAATCGCGCGTTACGCGGAAGGGAGTGGCGCGCACTGTAGCCAAATCGTTGAAAGCGTAATCGCCGTCGCTATCGCGTTCCCCGGTCAGAATCAGACGCACTTCTTTATCGGGCGAAGGTTTCCATAAAAGCTGGCCTTTGCCGAAAAAAGCGCGGCGATCATCTACGCTGTTGCCGGTAACCGTATTGGTGGAAAACCCATCGCGTTTACCATAGCCAAAGCCCAGACGAAAGCCCAATTTATCCTCGATAATCGGCGCCGTATAAGAGCCGCGCAGTTCGCCCATGCTGTAGTTGCCAAGCGTGCCAAAAAGCATACCGGAAGACTGGCTCAGCGAGGGCCGAATGCTGGTGATGCTAATTAAACCGCCAACCGTGTTACGCCCGAATAAGGCGCCTTGCGGGCCACGCACAAATTCGATTTGATCTACATCCAGCAGTTCGATGCTGGACGAGCTGGCGTTGAATTGCGGCACCCCATCGAAATAAGTTGTCACACCCGGATTCAAGGGGCTGGCGCCGATGCCGCGAAAACGCGGGTTGCTTAACTTGCGAGCCGAAAACTCGACGATAAAAGCGTTCGGCACGTATTGAGAGGCTTCGTTGACAGTGCGAACACCGGCATTGGCAATGGTTTCGCGCGTGATAACCGTATCGCTTAGCGGCAGGTCTTGTAAATTTTCGGGCTGCTTACGCGCAGTTACCGTCACTTCGGTGGTGGGTTCTTCAGGGGATGGCCCTTTATCTTCTTTCGGCTCTTGCGGAACCGGCTGCGCTACAGCGTATGCCGCTAAAGCCAGCACACCAGCCAAAAGCATGGTGCCTTTTGATAAATGCGACGCGAGTAGGTCAGAATGTGTTGGATGTGCCTGTTTCATATATTTAAAAAGTTGGTTAGCCAGCATGACAATCAACAAAAAGCGCACCTGAAAAGTGCGCTATAAACAAATATACAACATCAATTACCTCGCATTTAGCCGGGCCTTAACATTTGAATCATTTTCATTTGCTTGGTTGCCGGGCAATGCCGCTCAATTCCGTTTATCGCGCAAAGCTGTCAAACTTTGCCAGTGAAGATGTTCCATTCATTTAAGATTGGCTTGCTTTTCAGTGGTGTGCTTTTGGTCTGGTTAACTAATTCCACGATTTTTGCGGCCAGCGAAAAATTACCAGCCCAGCCTTTTAAAAAGCAGGGCACTAAATCCTTTAAAGCCTTAACCATTCCTGGCGCGCATAATGTGTTTCTCCTCAGCGAAAAGCTCATAACCGGCTCACAGCCTGAAGGTGAGGCGGCCTTTAAAGCATTGGCTGCTTTGGGCGTCAAAACTATAATCACGGTGGACGGCGCCCGTCCCGATATTGCAAGCGCCAGGAAATATGGAATGTGCTACGTGCAAATTCCTTTCAGCTATGAAGGTTTGCCGCGTGACAAAAGCACAACGTTAGTGCGTGTGCTCCGCGAATTGCCCGGCCCGATTTACCTGCATTGCCATCACGGCAAGCATCGCAGCCCGACGGCTGCGGCCTGTTTGATGATCGCCAGCGAAGGTTGGAGCAACGAAGACGCGTTGGCTTTTTTAAAGCGCGCCGGAACGGGAGCCAATTACATCGGCTTATGGGATGAAGTTCGTCGTTATAAAGCGCCGACTGAGGAAGAAATCCAAAAAGTGCCTGATGATTTCCCGTCTATTGCGCCGACGACTTCCTTAGTGCAAACAATGGTGCGCATGGAAGAGTTAGTCGAGCATCTAAACATGACAAAGAAAGTGGCATGGAAAAAGCCCGCCGAGCACCCTGACCTCGACGCGCCACACGAAGCCCTGATGCTGCGCGAGGTTTACGCGGAATTGCAACGTGAAGAAGGCAGCAAGAAGCGCCCGACAGATTACCGGAAATGGCTGGCCGAAGGCAAAAAGCACAGCCAGGATTTAGAAAAGGCCCTGCGCGCTGGTGAAGCAGCCAGGGCCGACGAAGCTTACGGAAAAGTTACCGCCAATTGCCAGTCGTGCCACGCGGTTTATCGCAATGTGCCGCAGGAACCGCTGCCATAACCAGTGGGAACAGGAATCGCACCGACTCAGTAGCTATGCCACGCAAGCTAAAATATCAAATTTTCATTGACCCTTATTACGGCTCGGAACGCTATGTCGAATTCGACCCGTTGTGGGTGGTGGAAGTTGAAGACCGCTATCAAAAGCTGTTTCTACGCCCCAAACAGGCCGTGACGTTTTTGCGCTTTAAAAACGGTGAGAAACATCTTGTTTTTGGCCATCACAGCGCTGAAATCAAGGCCGCTTTGGCGGAACAAGTGACAAAACAAGTGACGGAATAGGTTTGTCAGAAATCCGCCTATCCTGCTGTTGCAACTTCTAAAGCGCGCAGTTGGCCGCAGGCGGCAGCGACATCAGCGCCGCGTTGCACGCGTTGGGTGACGGCGATGCCTGCATTTTCTAAGGTGCCGCGAAACTGGCGCAAACTTTCGGGTGTTGGTGCATCAAAAGCCTGACCCTCAAACTTGGCACCCGCCACGGGATTCCACGGAATCAAATTCACATGACACGGCCAACCTTTGCACAAATGGGCGAGATGTCGCGCGTGTGTGATCTGGTCGTTGACTCCGCCCAATAAAACGTATTCAAAAGTGACGCGCCTTCCGGTTTGGCGGGCATAACTGCGCGCGGCCTCGATAATGTCGCGCACGCGCGTTTTATGAGAAGTCGGAATCAAGCGATGGCGCAAAGCATCGTCCGGCGCGTGTAGTGAAACGGCTAAGGTTAATTGTAGTTTTTGCGCTGCCAGTTTTTCGATGCCGGGCAGAATGCCGACAGTGGAAACCGTGATATGCCGCATCGGAATGCCCATTTCGTTGTGCATGAGTTGAACGGCTTTGAGCACGTTATTGAAGTTCAAAAGCGGCTCGCCCATACCCATAAACACAATATGCGTGGGAGAATTTTGGATTTTGAATTGAGAATTTTGAATTGAGGCGGCGCTCTCGCGCATGGCTAACATCGGTTGGGCAATGATTTCGGCAGTAGTCAGATTACGGCGAAAGCCGCCCAATCCGGTGGCACAAAAGACGCAAGCCATGGCGCAGCCGGCTTGCGATGAAACACAAACACTGAGCCGGTCAGGGTAGGGCAGGCGAACTGTTTCGATGCGCTCGGCATCTTTCATTTGCAACAGCAGTTTGGTGCTGCCATCGGCGGAATCGTGGCGCGCAGCGATAGGCGGAAAGGTAATTTCATGTTCAGTCTCCAAACGGGCGCGCAAATCGCGCGAAAGATTGGTCATTTCCGCAAATGAGGTGGCGCCGCGACGGTAAATCCATTCGGCGATTTGCCGCCCGCGAAAGGCGCCTTCGCCCATATCGCGCAGCAGGTTTTCCAGTTCGGTTGTGTTTTGCCCTAACAAATTCATAATCGTCAAAAGTTTAACTGCGTTGTCGGCACCTTTGGTAAAATGCCGTGTGCCAGAGAATGTGCCTTATAATCTGCCGGATGCCTGAAAATGCAACGCGAAGCAATGTCATGAGCGAAGAAACTATCAACCAGACACCAGCGCCGGCAATAAGCGAACCTGCCAGCGAACCCGCCTCAGCCGGAGAGGAAATAGCTGGGGACAGTCATCAAGAAGTCGCACCATCACGCGAATCCTTGCAACCTGAAACGGAACTTGCAGCGGATTCAATGCCTATTGAATCAATGTCCTCTGAAGTGGTGCCTGAAAACGTCACTCAGAGCGCTGAGGAAGCCAAACCTGCAGGCCCAGAATTACAATCCGTAGCAGCTTCACCAGAAACAAACGCTGACCAAACAGAACTCCCTGCGGTTGCTGGGACAGATGAAACAGCAGAGACACCCGTAGCAGAATCTGGCCCTATAACAGATGTTCTGCCACCTGCGTTGCCGGAAGGTCATGAGCCAGAGCCGCCGCGTCCTTTGATGGTGGGCGCCTTCTTGCGTTTGGAATTTGAAATCCAGGAAATCTTAGCACGCGGCTTAACCAACCTTTATCGCGCTGCCGGGGGCGAATTCGGCGCGCCGACACTGCATCTGATTGCCGAACGGGACGCGCAACAAGATTGGCCGGAAACTGCACTGGACAGTGCGCTGTTTCCTCGTGCCGAGCGCTTCACTCAGGAAGGGCGCGATTATTTGGTTTTCGATTGGGCCGAAACGACTTCACTTTACGATTATCGCGCGCCTTCCAACGATGAAGATTATTTGCGCTTCATGACCCAGTTGGCCGAAGCGCTGGCCGAATTGGAAACACAGAACTTAACAGCGGACTTTTCGCGCGAACTCTTGCGCGTCGATACAAACGGCCATCTGAAATTTTATGGTTTCCCGGCATCAAAAGGCGCTGGTGAAGAAACCACCTCTTCGATGCAAGAGTTAGCTCGTCTGAGCGGTTTTCTACTTAAGAGAGTATTTGCCGAAGCCGTCACTATGCGCCTTGGTGATGAATACGGCGCTCTTGTGATGAGTGAAGAAGTGAAAAATTTTGCACGCCGTTTGGACGAAGGTGCCTTTGAGAATGCTGCCCATGTGGCGCAAACCGCGCGCGATTTATGCCCACCGGGTGAAGTGAGAATGCGTTCGGAGTTGTTGACGGATGTAGGACAGGAGCGCGAACACAACGAAGATGCAGGCGCGATTTTACAGTTGCGACGTGATGCTTTACTGGGACGCTATCATTTGGATGCTTATATTGTTTCCGACGGCATGGGCGGCCACGAAGGCGGTGAGGTTGCCAGTGATTTGACTTTGACTTCCCTGCAAAATGCGTTGCACCAGCGCGCCGCGCAAATCAACTGGCAGGACAATGTTCAAGTAAAGGCCGTATTGCTGGATATTATTGATGAAGTGAATCGTGCGGTGGTGAATTTGACCGAAACACCGGCCTACCGGGGCCAGCGCGCGAAGCCTGGCGCCACGCTGACTTTTGCTTTGCGTTTGGGGCGTCGCGTTTTTGTCGGCAATGTTGGCGATAGTCGTGCTTACCGCTGGAACGAGGCCGAAGGTTTGCAGCGCATCAGCAAAGACCATTCTTATGTGCAGTCGCTCATTGATCAGGGCGAACTGACCGAAGAGGAATCGTGGGATCATCCCGACGGTTCCATTATTACGGCACATATTGGCGACCCGAAGTTGCGCCTCAAAGATGTGTTTTTGCGACTCTTTAAACCCGGCGATAAACTTTTGATCGTCTCCGATGGCGTAACTGACATGCTGCGCGATCATGAAATTGCGGTTTATGTCAAGGAAAACGATCCCGCTGAAGTGGTGCGTGATTTGGTAGATGCCAGCAATACCGCTGGTGGTGCTGATAACATCACGGCTTTATGTGTTATTTTTGATTAGCCGCTAAAAAGTGCAAAAGGAACAAAACGTTTTTGTGATTTTTGTGTCTTCTCGCGGCCCTTCTGTTAAAGGATAAAAATGGCTGATGCCCTTCAAATTCGCACCGCACTCGACAAAGAGTTTCGTCCCACGCGCGGCGATTACCTGCAAACCATCATGATCGAAGTGACGCCAGGCCGTAATCTGGCGTCTTTGCCCTTGAATCTCGGTATTCTGCTCGATGTTTCGCATTCGATGCAGGGCACCAAATTGGAAAATGCCAAGCACGCCTGCCATCTTCTTCTTGAGCAACTTGGCCCGCAAGACCGCGCTGCCGTTTGTGTTTTCTCTTCGGGTGCCCGCACCATTGCGCCTTCGATGTTTTTTGAGGCTGATGTTAAAGCTAACGCCCAACGCGCCGTCGGCAATTTGCGTGTGGAAGGTGCAACCGAGCTTTTGGCGGGCTTGAATCAGGTTTACGCGGAAGTCGCGCCGCACCGCACGCCGCAGGTAACCACCTTCGTTCTAGTGCTTTCCGATGGCGATCCGACTGATGACCAGGGCTATCGCGTTGAAGATAAAACGCAATATTTGGAGCGCGTGGCTTCCGAATTCGCCACCCACGGCGTCTCGCTCTCAACGATTGGTTTGGGTTCAGCTTCTGATTACGACGCCGCCTTTTTGCGTGATTTATCGGACAAAGGTTCGGGCAAGTTTTTGATGTCCAAAGACCCGCAAGAACTTGCGGATGCCTTCCAGGATGAATTTGGTCGAATCCAGAGCACCGTATTGGCAGATGTGACGCTGGAAGTCACGCGTCTCAACGGCGTGTCGCGCCGTTTTTGGCGTGTATTGCCGGACAAAAAGATTTTCGATCCGCCACGCGCTCAAAATCAAACTTTGAATATTCCTGTCGGTTCGATGCAAAACGATCAGCCACAAGCCTATCTTTTAGATGTGGTCACCAGCGCTCCCCAGGAAACCGGCGGACGTGGCCTTTTGTGCCAGGTTAAAGCCATTGTCACCATCGATGGGCAGCCGTTTGAAACTTCAACCAATGTAACGGTCGGCTATTCGGATAACGAATTAGAGTTGGCGCAACGTAACAATGAAGTGCAGCGCCTTATCGAGGAAGCCAACGACTTCAAGTTACAGGTTGACTTGGAGCAGGCTGTTAAAACCGGCGACCGCAAGCGTATGACGAGCATCCTTGCCACTAAAAAGAAAATGACGCAGCGTTTGGGCAAATCCACTGCGACCAAAGTTCTGGAAGACATGGAAGATACTCTGCAAACCGGTGGCGATATTTCACCCGATGCCTTAGCCGTTTCATCCGAAGAAACCAAGAAAACCAAGCGTTTGGCGTGAGTTTTTAAGGGGATTTCTTATGCGCTTGCCATTTGCCTGCATTGCCGCTCTGTTGTGTCTTCCTGCCGTTGCGCAACCACCAGTCGGTATTGCTGCTAATTCCAAAGTCACAGTGCCGCAAGGTGCGAATATAGACTTGACTACGCCTGGCGCGACGCTGCGTTCATTTGCCTCGGCTATCAATCGCGGTGATTTAGCACAGGCGTCGCATTGTGTCGTGGATAGCAAATACGCGGCGTCTCTGGCTTCGCATCCGGCTTTTGTAGAGTGGAAAAACATGGGCGGCGTCATCGCACTTAGCGAACCACAGGTGACCATGCGCGGCCCGCTGGCTATTGTGAACCTGAATACACAATTCACCATGAAAAATCCGCCTGCGGGTGGCCCAAATGCGCCAGAACGACAAGAAGCCGAACGGGTCATTCTCTCTTTAGTTAATGGTCAATGGAAAGTGAAAAGTAACGCGGCGATGTTTCCCCTGGAAGAGCCACAAGTAGCCAATGACAATCAGTTCGAAGGAAATGCACCAGCGA
>DASWNL010000294.1:0-5588 GCA_036399215.1 Abditibacteriaceae bacterium | reverse complement strand
CCAGCGTTCAACCGAAGCCGGGGCATCATCAGGATGCACAATTTTCTGCCAGCCCAATCCATAGGACTGTTCATAGTTCAGCCCGGAATAGTCATACCAGCGGTAATTGAAGTAGTTCGCTTGCCCCTCGGCATCGTTCGTCCAGATGAGCTGTGGAACCGCATCGGAAAGGGTGCGGAAACGCGCTTCGCTGGCCCGTAAGGCTTCGGCGCCAAGCTTTTGCTCGGTGGCATCGCGAAAAATCTTGACAAAGCCGCTGGGATGTCCGTTTCCATCACGCACGGCCATCAGCACGCCGCTGCCCCAGAATAGCTCACCATTTTTACGCAGATGCCAGCGCTCATCCGGCGCGCGGCCCTCTCGCGCCGCCGTTTGAAGCTCTTGTTCCGGGCCACCCGCAGCACGATCTTCCGGCGTGAAAATAATCGCGCCGCTTCTACCGATAGCTTCATCTGCGGTAAAGCCGGTAATTCGTTCGGCGCCACTGTTCCACGTCATGATTATGTTATCGGCGTCAAGCATAAAAATCGCATAATCCTGGGCGCCTTCAACCAAAATTTGAAAGCGTTCTTGCTGTTCACGCAAGGCTGCTTCTACCAATCTACGCTCTGTCACATCGCGAGCGATGGTTGAAACACCAATCACTTTCCCGGCTTCATCTTTGACCGGCGACATCATCACTTCCAGGTTCACATCGCGTCCATCTTTACGCACGCGAATCGAATCGAAAACTTCCACTTTGTGGCCGTGCTTTATCTCGTCAATGTTGGAGAGGACTTGTTGGAAGTTTCGAGGAAAGACAAGCGCATCCAAAGACTGCCCAAGGGCTTCTCTGGCGGAATAACCATAAAGCCGCTCTGCTGCCCGGTTCCAACTGGTGATAACCCCGTCGAAATTAACAGTGAGTATCGAATCCTGGCTGGAATCGATAACCGCAGCCAGAAATCGCCTGTCTACTTCACTCCGCTTGCGCTCGGTGATGTCGAAGAAGGTAATGGCTACACCGTTGACACGGTCTTCCTCCGTGCGATAAGGCGATAGTCGCATCATCCAGAAGCGACCATCATCTGTTCGCACTTCACGCTCGATAAATTGCAGCTTTTCGAGCACCATTTCGGCATCCTCCGTTAACCCATCATATTCAAGACGATGGGTAATATCGGAAAGAGGGCGCCCGGAATCTGTCGGAATCAGATTGAAGATTTCGCGGGCGGCGGGCGTGAATAAATGAACGCGCAAAGAGCTATCTAAGAATATCGTGCCGATATTCGTGGAGTTGATGAGGTTTTGTAAGTTGTTGCGCGTTAGCGTCACTTCCTCAATCTTAATTTTCAACTCCTGATTGACCGTGGTTAGCTCTTCGTTGATGGCCTGCAACTCTTCTTTGCTGGTTTCAAGCTCTTCGGCTGTTGAGCGCAACTCTTCGTTCATCGCCTGCAACTCTTCGTTGGAGGCTGTGAGTTCTTCGGCCTGAGCCTCATGCTGCTCATTGGAGCTGCGAAGCTGCGCCTTGACGTGAATAAGCTCCTCTTCCAGTCGCCGCGCCAGTGGCTTATCGCCGGCATGAAGCACTTCCTCATCGCCGGCATGAAGCACTTCCTCATCGCCGCCACTTCGCGGGGTCGGCTCAAAGATCACCAGAATAAAACCGCGCGCAGCATCATTGCCGTTCAGCACCGGGCGCACATGAATGTTGACGATTTCAGTTCGCTCGCCACTGCGGAACTTCAAATTGCGCACTTTAACATTGGTCTTATGGTTCGCGGCCTGATAAAGCGCAGAGCGTAGTTCAAGGCGTAGTTCGGGACGAATCAATTTGAGCAGGTTATTGCTTGGCTCGCCGCCCGCCACCTGCAAAAAATGGCCCGCTCGTTCCGATAAATGCACAATTTCGTATTCTTCATTGACAACAAGCGAGGGCGGCGCGTATCGCTCCACAAGCTGCTGATGTAGCTCGCCGTAAGTGATGCGTTCAACGCCACGATTCGCTTTTGCCTGCACTCTGGCTTCGGTTTCTACAACGGCCCCCGTGCCAAAATTGGGGATGGAAGAGGGAACCGGATAAGAGCGGGCAGCAATGTGGCGACTTTGAAAAATATGAAATTCGCGGTTCGCCACCGAGAACAGATCGCTGGCGCCATCCACCGTTTCCGATGATCCCAGAAATAACCAGCACCCCGGATGGAGCGCGAAATGAAATGTTTCTATTACGCGCTCCTGCGCCGCAGGATTGAGATAAATCAACAGGTTACGGCAAGTTACCAAATCGAGGCGCGAAAACGCCGGGTCTTTGATGAGGTTATGGTTGGCAAAGAGCACCATCTCCCGAATCTCGCGCCGGATGCGATACAAATCGCCTTCCTTGTCGAAAAAGCGCCCCAGCCGTTCGGGCGAAACATCGGCGGCATCGTTTAAGGTATAAAGCCCTTCGCGCGCTACACTAAGCGCATCCGCATCAATATCAGTGGCAAAAATCTGCACCTGGGGGCCATCAATGTTGTCACCAACCTGCTCGGCGCAGAGCATGGCTAAAGAGTAGGCTTCTTCCCCGGTCGCGCAGCCGGCCACCCAGATGCGCACGGCGTCTTCGGATTTTTTATCTTGAAAAATGCGCGGCAGAATATCCTGCTCGATGAAATCGAACGCCTTTTTATCGCGGAAAAAGTTGGTAACCGAAATCAGCAAATCCTTCAAAAGCGCGGTTGCTTCATCGGCGTCATCGTGCAGCCGCAGCACGTAATCTTCCAGGCTGGGCAACTGGTAAACATTGATGCGTCGTTCGATGCGGCGCAGCAGTGTGGGGCGCTTGTAATTAGAAAAATCGTGACCGGTTCGCAGGCGTAGCAGCGCTAAAATTTCGCTCAGGGCACGTTGCTGAGCTTCGGAGCGCGATTCGGCCTCGGCAGGAATTTTAATGGTGCCGATATGAGCCTGGTAAGCCAGAATCTTGGCGGGAATTTGAGCAACCGGCAAGATCTCGTCAACCAGGTTGGTCGCAATGGCATTGCGCGGCATTTCGTTGAACTCGGCCTCGCGCGGGTTCTGCACATAAGCTACGCCGCCGTATTCTTTGATGCGCTTAAGGCCCATTGAGCCATCGGCGCCGGTGCCCGCTAAAATCACGGCTACGGCCCGCGCACGGAGCGACTCGCCTAAGGTGCGAAAGAAAATATCAACCGGCGCGCGGCGCTCTTCTATCTGTGTGTTCTGCGACACGAAGATGCTGCCATCTACCATTTCCAAATGTTGATTGGGCGGCACCACATAAATGTGATTCGGCTGCACCTTCACTTGCTCGGTCACCTGGGTAACCGGAGTTTTAGAAACAGTTTGCAGAACTTCGGCGAGCTTGCTGTCGTGGCTGGGTGACAGATGCAAAATCACCACATAAGCCGCGCCCGAATCAGCAGGCACGTTGCTAAAAAACTCTTGCAACGCTTGAATGCCACCCGCTGAAGCGCCCAACCCCACCACCAAAAAATTGTCGGGCTTTGCTTGTAACGGGTCAGGCCCGGTATTGATAACTTCACTCATGATTTTATTTGCCGAATCCCACCGCGTTGCGATTCATTCCCACCGCGATGCGATGGGTTTTTATATTTTGCCCCGTTGGGGCGAAGGACACCACGCGATATTCAGCCCCGAAGGGGCGTAATATAATAGCCCATCGCAACGCGGTGGGAACGGCGCGGTGGGGTTCAATCCCACACATAGCGTTCGTCGTAGTCCATTTCATATTCGTTGAGCAAGCCGCGAAACTCATCCTGAAACGAGTTTTGGGCGTGATGCGCTTTCTGATGGGCAATGTAATTTTTCACCACTTCAAGATTCGCTTGCCCAACCGAAAACGCGCCGTAGCCGCCCTGCCAGGCAAAACTCTCAAACTCCAGGCCTTTGGTTTTCATCCACTTCGAAGAGCGTTTCTTCACTTCTTCGACAACATCCGCTATGGTCACGGTGCGATGCAACGCGAATAACAGGTGAACATGGTCAGCCACTCCGTTGATGGCCAAAACCGGCGATTTGCATTCACGCATCACTGCCGCCATGTAAGGATAAAGTTCCGTTTCAATGGCCGGCGTAATCAATGGCACGCGATGCTTCGTGCTGAACACCAGATGAACCAAAATGGATGCTAACGATTGCGGCATGATTCCCTTGTTTTTACGCGTTTCCGTCGCGCCGTTCCCCATCGCGTTGCGATGGGCTATTATATGGCGCCCCTTCGGGGCTAACGCCTGGGTTATTCCCTTAACCCCAACGGGGTGCAATGCAATAACCCATCGCATCGCGGTGGGAATTCGGTGCGTCACGGCAGATCTCTAACCACTGCCTGCCTCTTCAAATTCCTGGCGCAAACTGTCTTTGCTGAGTTGTTCGTGCGAGAGCACCGCTTGTCGCACAAATTGGGCGCGCGTTTCGGCTTCTTTGGCTTTTTGGAAATAAAGCGCGGCCATTTTGGGTTGATTGACTTCGGCAAAATGATCGCCGACGTGGTTGAGCAGCATCACGCTTTCTTCGATGCCGCGCATGGCGCTGTATAAACCTTCTTCTATGTTTTCTGTAACCGCTGCCAGCAGGCTGTCGGCAGAATAAGCATGGCCAGTATGACAACGAAAACGGGTGCGGCTGCCGTCTTTAAGAGCCGAAAGCACACCATGACAATCCGGGCAGGTATAGGGCGTCAACTCGCCAAACTGCATGATGTCCAATTCAAAGGCGCTATCATGAGCAGCGATGCGAATTTCAACTTCCGCCAGCGTGGCTTTTTCTTGATCCATAACGACTTCACCCGTTTCGCTCAACGATTCTCGGCTTAAACGAACCAGTAAATCGGCCATCTCTTTCAGCGGCACCACATAATCAACGTCCACTTCGCGCAGAGCGTTTTCCGGCATCGAAGGCACTTCGGCATCCACAGGATCTTGCACGACAGCTAACCCGCCGCGATGCTTAATCGACCACAATCCGGCGGTGCCGTCATCCAAAGCGCCCGACAAAACCACGCCGATAACACGGTGGTTGTGGGCATAAGCCGCCGAACGAAATAGAGGGTCAACAGCAGGCCGAAAGCGGTTCTCTTTGGGGCCGCGCGTGACGCGCACCCGCTCTTTGTCAACCAAGAGATGCCGGTCGGGCAACGCAACATAAATACGATTCGGCACAATCGGTTCGTTATCAAAAGGATGCGTAGCGTGGATGCTGTTCAGCCGATTCAGCACCTGCGGCAAAACGCTGCGAACATCCGGCGCCATGTGCCAGACAATGAAAATCGAGGCTTCCAAATCCGCCGGCAAAGCGCCGACCAACTTTTTAAGAGCCTCAAATCCACCGGCAGAAGCACCGATAACAATGATGTTTCGTGTTTGCATTTAAGTAATCTATAAGAAGATAGCGAGAAAATGCTCTTCGCTTCAGTTACGCTACAACTTTGTAAGTATGACAGAGAGATAACAGATAAATATCAAAGTGCTAACCTCTGTGGCAAGTAACCCACGACAAACGAAAGACGCCCCAAAAAGGCGTCTTTCGTTCAGGAGGAGAAAACCATGACTTTCGGGAGCTTATTCCATTTCTTCAGGCTGCGT
>DASWNL010000293.1:0-2423 GCA_036399215.1 Abditibacteriaceae bacterium | reverse complement strand
CCCCAGATCGGCACGCTTATGCCCTGCTGCAAAACCATGTGATCGGTAAAAACCGCCGGTAACTTTACATCAGCGTGAACCCTTGGCGCGGTGGCGCCAAAAATCAAGGCGCCCAGCAAAAACAGGCGCTGTTTCTCATTCATTCTCATTCAGTCCCTTTCCGAAAATCTTCTCACAGTTTAATAATGATTATTCGATGGTGCGCGGCGTTTCATTGGGTGACTGTCCATCCGGGTCGTTAATCTGAGCGCCGCGTGGCGGGGCAACGGGGCCTTGCAAAAGCGGGTCATTCGTGGATTCCATCCAGTTATCCAGACGCCAGCGCATCTCGTCCAGCGCGTTCGCTGCTTCTTTTTTGCCCGCTAAGTTATTCATCTCTTGCGGGTCGAACCACAAATCGAAAAGCTGCTCTTGAGGCAAGGGGCGATTGGCCCAACCGCGTTCGAGCAACCAGGCTTTAGTCGGGCTATCATCGCAATTGGGCAAGACGACTTTACCACGTTCATCGAAGCGGCGAATATATTTCCAGCGCGGGGTGCGAACACATCGCTGCGGCTCATAAGCGGCATGATAAGTGACTTCGGCGAAAATTGCATCATTCACTTCGCGTGCCTGGCCTTGAATGACAGGCCATAAAGATTGGCCTTGCAGCCAGTTAGGCTTTTCAATTTCCAGCAACTCGCAAAGCGTAGGATAAATATCAATTTGTGACATTAATGAATCACAAATTTTACCTTGCGGAATCCCCGCACCGCGCAAAATGAAAAGCACACCGATGCCTCTGTCCGTCAGGCTGCACTTCATGCCGGGAAAAGCCAGGCCGTGATCCGTCGTGCAAATAACTAAGGTATTTTCGCTTAAGCCGTTGCGTTCGAGCGCTTCTAAAACCTGCCCGTATTTTTCATCTAAAGTTTTTGCTGATGCCGCATAATCGGCGAAGTCGGCGCGTGTAGTTTCGTTATCAGGTAAGTGCAGAGGCACACCCGAATATTTGCCATCGCCGCGTTGAACCGGCGCGCCATTTTCTCGATTGAAATGCGACCCGGTGCGGTGCGTTTCGTTGAAGCCGATATCCAAAAAAAACGGCTGCCGGGAACCCTTTGTGTGGCTCGCGTGATTTAAAAACTCTACCGCATTTTGCTCCGCGCAATTTTTGTTTTCAAAAATGGTGTGGTATCCCAATTTTTGAATATCTTCACCTGCCGCGACGTGCTGCACGCCGGCCAAAGCGCAGTGATAACCGGCGTTGCTCAAAGTGGTCGCTAAATGCTGGGTTGGATCGTTTAATCTAAAACCGCGATGCGCAAGCCCAATCAGGCCGGCGCTATGGGGCGCTTGTCCTGTTAAAAGCGCGGCGCGGCTGGGCGAACAAGTGGGCGCCGCACAAAACGCCTGGCGAAATAACAAGCCGCCTTCGGCCAACTTTTGCAAATTCGGCGTTTCAATGGCGTGCCCATACGGAGAAATATAACGGCCCGTATCGTGCGAATGCAGATAAATGATATTTGGTAGGGGCATGAATTGATTTTATAAAAGATGAAGCCGGGAGCGGTAACCTCGCTCCCGGCTTCGATTTGCGGTGATTTAGATCGCCAATGGCGTTTAATCCGATGTTTTAGCTCTTAGTTCGTCCGTTCTACCTTTAAACTACTCACCCGTGAAAATTGGTGGGCAAGACCAGAATTGAACTGGCACCTGACGATGAGAACACCGAAATTTGATTTGGCGAACACACGCGAATATTCAGCTTGAAGGCAACAATTTCAGTTTGAACCCGGACAAGAAAACCGTGTAGTCTTCCCGCGTCTGCCAATTCCGCCACCCGCGCAGATTAATTTTGAATTATGAATTTTTAATTTTGAATGAACCGTTTAAATTCAAAACTCAAAACTTAAAACTTAAAATTCATAATTGCCGTTGATGCGCGGGGCAGGATTCGAACCTGCAAGTGTCCGATTGTTTTCAATTTGAAGCGTTAGCTTCAGCTTGGCCTACGCTCTTATTTTAACAGGTAATCGAAAACTTTTCGACCCAGTTCTTGATTTTCAGTTTCAACCACATTCGCCTGTTCACGCGCAAATTTCACGGCTTTGGACAGATTCTCGATGCGCTCCAAAAGCAGTTGTTTGCGTGGCCCCGGCAGAGCACCAGAGTGTTTAACAGTGTCCCAATAGCCCACGACCACATCTTCGGTAATCATCGAAGTTTGCGCCGGATGTTCTTTTGTGGCTTCATAAAGCACAACCGGTCGCTGCACTTTTTTCGTGCGCTGCGTGGCAATCGGCGCCGTTTTAAACAGACCGGAATTTTCATCGCGCGCCCAATCATCGGCTTCATCCAGCGTTGGTATTTTATCAATGAAAGTGTGCAAATCGGTAATCTGCTTTTCTAAGAACAACAAAAACGGCACTGGCGCTATTTCG
>DASWNL010000292.1:0-4530 GCA_036399215.1 Abditibacteriaceae bacterium | reverse complement strand
GGAAAGCGCAACGGAAGAAGCCCCTGCACCCGCCGAAGAAACCGAACCCGAAGTGCCTCTTACACCGGAAGAACTCGAAAAGTTCGGCGAAGGCGGCTACTTCATGAACATCAAGCCGCGCTCCGTTTTGGATGCTGAACTGGAAAAAGCCGAACAGAAATAGAAAGCCCTGTCGTTAATAGATAGGTCTTGCATTTCGGAATAAGCGGTGTAGCGAATAAAGGGTTGAAAGATAGAAGAGCGACCTCGTCGCTCGACCCCTCACCCGGCCTCTCGCCGGTAGGGAGAGGGGAATTTTCCCATACACACCTACCCGTTTTAACCATGCCGAAACATCTTAGTTCAGTCCTCCTCTCCCTACCGGGGAGAGGCCGGGTGAGGGGTCGAGCCGCAGCGCGGCTCTTTGCAACGCCTATCACAACTTATTGCGCAAACTGAATTAGTTTTTCTTACACCACCACGCAGCCATCGCGGTCAACTTCAACTTCGCGCGTATGGCCGAAGACTCCATGTGTAGAGGCGGCGTTTTCTAAGGCGGCTTGCACTTCGCCGGCTATTGTCTTATCATGCGGCAGCCACGCCAAAACGGTTGGCCCGGCGCCCGAAAGCGTAGCGCCATAAGCGCCTGCTTCGCGCGCGGCTTGTAGCATCGGCAAAAAGCCGGGCATCAGTTGGGCGCGCTGATTTTGATGCAGGCGGTCACGCAAGGCTTCACCTAAAACATCCCATCGTTCGCCTGCTAAAGCAGCCATCAGAAGCGCCGTGCGGCTGACATTGAAAGTAGCATCCGCGCGTGAAATTACATGCGGCAAAACACCGCGCGCCTGGCTGGTTGCCAATTCACTGTCGGGAATAAAAACCAATAGGCGCGGAAATTTTTCGACGTGCAACGGCAAGGCAAGAGCGCCGATTTCGTTTTCCTCTTCGATTTTTGCAGAAGCGACTAATCCGCCTAACAGCGCGGGGGCAACATTATCGGGATGGCCTTCAAGCTGCGTTGCCAAAGTGACTAATTCGGCACGCGAAGCGGCTCGTTTGCCCATTTGCTTGCCCTGTTGGCGCACCCATTCGTTAGCGGCTACCAAAGCACCCACACGCGCCGCAGCACTACTGCCCAAACCTCGTGATAAGGGGATGGCATTTTCCAGCGACAGGTGAAACGGCATCGTATCAGCAGTTTCATAACCGGCCCAGCGCCATAAATGTCGAACCGCCATGACTGCGATGTTTTCTTCGCCGCCTGTGAGCGTTTGCGCGCCTTCGCCGCTAACGCGCACGGAAACACAAGCTGCATCGTGACCACCACGCCCACCACTTTCTTCCAATGTCACGTAATTATAAAGGTTGAGGGCCAACCCTAAAGCGTCAAAGCCCGGCCCTAAATTCGCCGACGATGCCGGCACGCGCACCCGCACACTCATCTTTATTGTCTCGATTCTTTTCATTTGCCCGACGGCGCCATTATACCCACGCTACAAAGCGAGGTGCAACAGCAGGAAATGAGAGTCATTGTGAATTGATTGCTTACAATCACTTGATCTGCTTGCCAACAGCGCAACGCATTTTGGGGGTTACTGTCAAAGTTTTGACGCGCCACATAGCGGAGAAAAGCTCTTTTGAGAATTAATCCCGCGTTTTGTCCTGGCGCACCGATTTCGATTGATGGATGCCTTTAGACGTTTATGATGAGCCTTGTTTACCTGTTGAATCACCCTTTGAAACACACTCGCCAGCGATTGATTTCGCCGGCCCTGCTTTTACCTGTCTGCTTAAGTGCCACTCTTTTAGGCGCTACAGCCGCCTATGCGCAGACCACAATTCTGGCGCCGCCCAACTACAGCGATCTCGATGAAGGTAACGGCCAAACCAACAACCTTTACGATACATTGCCGCGTCTTTCAAATAGCGCGCAAAATAACACTGCAAACAACTCTTTGGAAACGCAGCGTTTCGATGTTTCAGGCGCACAAGCCCAGCAGCCGCTTCAACAATCGCTCCAACCGCCGCAAGAAAAGAACATCCGTAATTTAATTCGCAGCTTAGGCGTTCAATCGCGTGACGTGCAGGATATGGTTATCACGCATATCGTCAGTGAAATGCAGTTTCGCGAACCGATGCGCAACGCCAGCAGCCGCTTGTTTCAAGCGATGAGCCGGCCCGGCGTGACAGACGCGCAATTAGGCGTGTTGCTCAACGACTGCCGCGTGGCCTATGAAACCGACAAATTGCGTCGCCTGGACACTCTGGATGTATTGAAAGCCAAAATCGGCCCGTTCCTCACGCCACGCACCGAATCTATGTTGTTCTTGCTGGGCTTGGAAGGCGATGTCATCATTACCCTGCCTACACCCGCTTTGCTCGCGCAGTCGCAGCGTGAACAGCAACGGCTTTCCAGAGTAGTCGAAGGCCTAAAACTCGAAGCCGATAGCCTGCGCCGCGAGCGCGATGATCTTAAAGCCGAATTTCAGGCTTATCAAGTGGCAAATCAAGTGGCCAATGCCGCAAAAGCGCCGGTTAATGTCGTCGCCAGCGCCCAAATTAATCCCCACGGTTCTACCCGCGGCTTTTACGCCCCGCCCTCAAAGCGGAGCGAAGAGAATCTGACGGATGATCAAAAAGAGATAATTCGCCTTACCAAAGAGAACGCTGACTTGCAAAAAGATGTGAAGCGCCTGCGTCGTGAAAAAACAACTTTGCTGCGTTCTTTTAGAAAAGCTACTGCTGCTGATGGGAAACGAGACACTGAAAAACGAGAAGCCGAAAAAGAAGGCAAAACCAAAGCAGATAAACGGTAAGCTTTGGTGAAGCCTTCGTGAAATCTTTGTGCAACAAATTTAAGTCAGATACTTTCGTGGGATTCTCAAGGAGGTTGGCATGGATCGTCAGATGAAACAAACCGATCAGACAGTTTTTCCTCTTCGTGGTTTGTGCGGCGCCGCAGTGGTTTTGACCCTTATGGCAACGCTTTCCGCGGGCGCGCAACCCGATTTGAAACGCGGCATGGGCGCGGAAAAAGAAAAAGCGGACAATGCCCAAAAGGAAGCCCTTCAGGCGCGCCGTGTTCTACCTTTTGGTCTCAAGCCAGGCATGGCTAAAGGCGCCTTTAGCGAACAACAACTGATTGCCAGCCTGCAAGCGCAAGGTATTACCGATGACGCCACTGTAAAACCCATTGCTGAACACATGGAGCGGGTCGCAAAAGTGCGCCAGGTCTTGGATGAAAAAAGCGAGGCCTTACGCGCCAATCTCAAACCGAATACGGTTGTGGCCGATGCTCAAATGAATGTGCTGATTAACGATTATCAGGCGGCGGCGGAAGATTACAAAACGGCCCGCGAGAAATCGGCCAAGCAACTGGACGATAAAATTGGTTACAGCAAAAGACCGCGCCTGTATGCAGTGCTCTTAACGATGGGCATCGTGGGCGATGGGCCGCAAAACGATGGCCGCAACGGGAACGGCATGCGAGTCTTCGAGCGCTTCAATAATGCTGTCGGGCCACTAATAATGCGCTGGAACGACGCTAATGGTGCTAATGGTGAATTGAACTTTGAGGGGGGCCATTTTCAGGGCAACGAGGGCCTTCCTTTGGGGAGAGATCCCTTCGCAGTTCCAGGCTTCCCCAATGCCGACATTATTGTGAATAACGCTCTGCGCGCCGTCCAACCGCCGCCCCTGGCCGCAAATCCAGCTTTTGGCCAGCCTTTTGGCAACGCTATGCGTGGCCCGGCTTTCGGCCAACCTTTTGGTGCCTTCCAGGCTCATAAAGAGCAAGTTGAGGCCATGAACCGCGACTTAGAAGCACTTAAAGCACAAGTGAACGAGTTGAATGAAGAAATGAAACGCCTCAAAGCCGCTCAGGAGAAACCACAAGACAAAGCAGTAGAGAAGTAAAAGTTACTCTCCTAAACCAAAAGCGCCGCGTTCATGAAACCTATGATCGTGGCGCTTTTGGTTTTCAGAAGCATTTTGTAAAGTTAGGAATGAATTATCGAACGAGGCGAAACATAAGAGCCGTCATTCCCGCCCCGCGGGAATCCATGCACAAGAGTGTTTCTAAACTCGTGCTGCAAACAGGCAAACTTATGGATTCCCGCGGGGCGAGAATGACGAACCTTTTTTGCTCCGAAGCAAACCTTGCGTGAAGGGAAACTAATTCTCACAAGAAGCCCTACAAAACGGCGCGAAAGGCTCGCGTGGCTTCTTCGATAGATTGCGCCTCGCGACCTGTGACAATGGCACCGATGAGAACTCCTCGTGCGCCGGATGCTTTTAAAGCCGGCACATCCGCCGGTGTCAGGCGCTTTTGTGAGGGAATAATGACAGGTGACTCCAGCGCCGCACACAGTTCAGCATAAGCCGCCACATCCAATGCATTCAAATCTTTGCCGTAGTCGTCGTGATGCATAATGCTGGCTTCACAAAGGCGCATTCCGGCACGTTCAAGGGCCTGCATTTGCGTGGTGCTGCCGCCGTTAAAGGCAGCTAACATCACATCAAGATGCTGTTGTGAGAGAGTCCAAGCCGGAG
>DASWNL010000291.1:0-2389 GCA_036399215.1 Abditibacteriaceae bacterium | reverse complement strand
CAGGTCGTGATTCGATAACAGAGCGACCGTGTTGTGACTGCGGCCCTGTGCAAGACGCTGTGCAAGTAAGTCGGGCTGAAACCTCAATTCACTGGCTGCTTTGCGAACCGCCTCCCGCGTTTGCGCTGATACTTGCCCCTTGCCACTCAAGGCGCGTGAAGCCGTTGCTTTATCGATGCCTGCTAAGGCAGCAACATCGCGCAGGGTGACACTCTTACGGGCGGGCTTTAGCATGATTTTTTGCAGCGCAACAACCGGTTGCGGTTATATTATACCCATTGTTTAGTGCCTTTAAACATAATCTTCAAAATCTTTGAAGGGCAGAACTTTTGTCGCGCCGTTTGGCCACGGGTGAATAAGGTAGTTTTCCGTGACGCAGGGCATCCCGATATTCCCTTGTGGCCAAGTGGTGGTTTAGGAAGTTGGCTGACGAACTGTAGATCTATTCACATCGTGTTTCAAAACGTCTTTTCGTCAAACCAGTTAAAGGTGACAGTTTCTTCCCCAAATTTCCAGCGGCGTGGGGATGTATTGTTTAGCCAGTCAAGTGGTTCAGCTGCTGGTTGAGGTTGCGCTGCCAGCGCGAACGCGTCGCGTAAAGCGGCTTTTTGCTCTGGTCCTAACGCATCGGGCGCAGCAGAAACGAACAATGGCGTGCCGCTGCGTGCCAGCAAAAAGAGCCATTGTCGGTTCAGATGCCATGGCACTTGGTTGGTTAACCCAACACAATCGGCGTCACTGGCGAAAAAGGTTTCGTGTTGCGCCATACGAAACGCCAGCGTATTGATGCCCATTTTGCGTGTTCGCTCCCAATCGCGGCCACTGGTGTCATCGCCGGTGCGCTGTATTTCGACCAGCCCCGCCGCTAAGTGACCGATGACGTTACAACCAATCAAAACGGCATCGCCCGCCGCTTCACGCAGCGTTACATACATTTGGCGAATAATCTCGGCACTGGTGCGGCTACGGTCAGCAAAACTCCAATTGGCATCCGTAATCTCATGGCCCATCGTAAAGCCCCAGCGACCAAAGATGTCGTATGTTGAGAAGTCATGCTTAATAACCTGATAGCCCCAATCAACGAGTTGCCGCACGTCTGCAGCTATAAGTGAAAGAACTTCCGGCACGCTGGGATCCAATGCACGGTCGCCCCACTCGATGATCGGGCGATGAGAACCAAAAAGCCAGGAATCGGGAACTTTTTCCGAGGTGACCAGCGGGCGAAACCAGATGCCTGGCCGCACTTGCATAGCCTGCATTTGTGCAGCTAAACCGGCCATATCAGGAAACTCGCGGTTGCCGCTGCGCCACGGGCCACCATTCACCGGACGATTGCAGAGTTGCCAGCCATCGTCGATCACCATGACCGGGTTATTATCGCTGCTCGATGCCAATTCTCGAATAGTGCTGGCGTCACGCAGAATAGTTTGATGCGAGTTATTGCCGTATGCGTAATACCAATCATTTCCACCATAGATTGGCTGTTTTGGCATCAACGGATTGGGGCACATTTGTTGACAAAACGCGCGGGCTGCTCCAGAAGGTGACTCATTGGAATTTCCTTCACGGTATAGAAGCGTAGCTGCCTGCAAAGTGCGCGAACCCAACTGTACACCGCACCCGCCACAGCGCACGTCGAGCCACAGGCTGACTCCCTGGCTATCGACGCGCCAGAAGCATAGAGAGGCCGCACCGACTTCCACGCCGTAACTGTGTGTCGTCTTTCCGTCATTCGCCAAAAAATACCACGGCATGACGCGTTCGGGAACTAACCCGCGCCATTCGAGATCGCCATAGCCACGTTCCCAATGATCGCCTAAAAAGCGCCATTCTTCTGACACCTCACCGTTCCAACGCAAATGCACACTTAGCAGTGAGTGTTGCGGCGCTGCAATCTCAATGGATATTCGGTTTTGTCCACTAACCAGACGAACGTCGATGTCATGATGAGTCCACGACATCGAAGCGGAGCCGGGATCTGGCCGCAAATGGTGATGAGTTTCTTCGGTTGAAACACTGACGTGATCAGGCGCGCGTAGAATGTTGAACATGTTTAAGATGGAGCTTTCAAAACGAACGAAAGGGCGGGGGAGTCTAGCTCTGCTTCAGCTATCCATAACTCCCACTATCCAGTTTCGGATTACAGACAGGGGATTTTGCCCAAGCCTTAGGAAAAATTCCTTACAGAAGTATGGGCGAGGAATAGGTTCTTATGCGCTAACTCTTCTCAAAATGACGCACTGAAATTTTGATTTTGCAAAATCCACGACGTGCGATGAAATGTCGTCTTGCCAACTATTTTCTCCGTCCTCTTGGGCACGTCGTTATCCAGAATTTGCGCTTTAAGTAAGAAATATGGCCACAGGAACTACTGTTGTTTCGGATCTCA
>DASWNL010000290.1:0-2912 GCA_036399215.1 Abditibacteriaceae bacterium | reverse complement strand
CACGGATAATGGAAGAAAAGCAGAGGATAAAAGATAAATATACCTTTGATAAATCAAAATTCATCTGTGGTTATCGGGTGCCCTCCGGGCGGATTCATCCGTGGTTAATTTCAATGCTTCACTTACCGCTTGCCGTGGCACGTCAGAGAATTTTTCAACGTGTCCTAAACGCGTGGGCAAGATAAAATTGAGTTTGTCGCCACGCGATTTTTTATCCAGTGCCATAGCCGCAAATATATCATCTTCACTCATGTGCTCCGGCACCTGCGTTGGCAAATCGGCGCGCTCAAAAAGGCGAGTTTGGCGTGCGATTAAAGCATCGGCCTCATTTGGTGAAAGGGTGCCCAAAATCTTCGCCAAGTGTGCCGCGACGGTCATGCCGATGGCGATGGCTTCGCCATGCAGCAGTTGACCGTAAGCGCCAATGGCCTCGAAGGCATGGCCTGCGGTATGGCCGTAATTTAAAATGGCGCGGCGCCCGATGGCATCGCTTTCGCGTTCGTCTTCGCCCACCACTTCGGCTTTTATTTCACAAGAGCGCGCGATGATTTTTTCCAGCGCAGCGCTATCCAGTTGCAAAATCGCATCAAGATTCTCTTCGAGCCAGGCCAAAAAATCGGCATCAGCGATCACGCCATATTTAATCACTTCGGCCAGGCCGGCGCGCAGTTCACGAGACGGCAACGTTTGCAAACACAGCGGATCAATAATCACTTCCAAAGGCTGATGAAAGGCGCCGATGAGATTCTTGGCGCGTGGATGATTCACGCCGGTTTTGCCACCAACACTGGAATCTACCATCGCTAACAGCGTGGTCGGCACTTGAATAAAGGGCACACCGCGCATCCATGTCGCGGCTACAAAACCGGCCCAGTCGCCAACCACGCCACCGCCTACTGCTACAACCGCGCCGCGTCTCGTAAAGCGATTTTCGGCAAGGGCATCATAAGCGTGGCTTGTCCACTCCAAACTTTTATAGGCTTCACCAGTGGGCGCATTGAATTGCAGCACGCGATGTGATGTTTTTAATCGTGACGCTAAAGCATCGGCATAAAGCGGCGCCACGGCTTCATTCGATAAAACGGCCAGTTCTTGCGGCCAGGATTCGCCGCAACGTTGCAAAAGGCCGGCTTCGATTTTGATTTGATAACTTCGCTCGCCAAGGGGCACCGAAATAATAGTCACGAGGGAAATTTTAGCAGTAAACTGCGGCCATGTTTCCCCGCTTGTTGTTTTTAATATTGTTGTTTTCTTTTTCGGCTTTTGCTCAAGATACCAAAATGGGTGAGGGCGCGGATTTGCAGATATTCGGACGCGGCACTTCGCCCGGCCAATTTGAACTGTTGCGCGATATTACTTTTGATGCGCAGGGCAACCTTTACGCTCTCGATGGCGGCGAATTTCAAAAAGAAGCCAGAAGCGGTAACTTTCGCGTGCAAAAGTTCGATGCAAGCGGCAAGTTCATCAGTGAGTTCTCCATCTGGAACGAAGCCTGGGGCAAAACCAACAACCCACAGCGCTTAGCCGTTGATAACGCGGGAAACATTTACGTTACGCAGCCCAACGCGGATATGGTGCAACAATTTTCGCCGGAAGGAAAGCTGGCTCAAAGCTTCAACTTGCCCCGCGCTTTTGCCGTTGCGCCTTATAGAAACGGCGTAGCCGTTATTGCCAGCCGCCGCGATGTAGTCAATGGCAAATGGACTTGGCAAGGCGGTGATAGCATCACTCTATTGCCGGAAAACAAAAGCATCGCAATAGAAAAGCGCCTGGACAATGTTCAGGATTTAGCTGTTGATAAGGCCGGGAATTTTTACGTGCTGGCTGATGTAAATCAGATTTACAAGTTCGCGCCTGATGGCAAATTTTTAAGCGTTATCGGCGCTGGAAGCAACACCCGCAATGCCGATGGCAGCGAGCCGTTGCATTCCATTGCAGTGAATGCGAAAGGCGATATTTACAGCATGACGTGGGGCAATCCCGGCCTCTTAACACGCTATGACGCGCAAGGCAAAATCGTGACGCAGCGCGAAGGCCAATTCAAATGGGCCGACCCGTGGAGCACGCATTCGAGTTATGTTCCCATCGCTATTGACCCGCAAGACCGCGTGTGGGTGGGCGCCACCAATCGCCATGATCCAAATGGCCCCAACTTCAAAACTTATCATGCCAGTCCGGCCATCTTGCGCCTGACAGCCGATTATCTGGAAACCGATAAGTCCGGCACCACGCGCCGCTCAATGGCTCTTCTCGGTTTTAAGCCGCAACTTGAAATTAAGCTGCCCTATGCCATTTCTTATGAGCCGAAAAAGCCCATTAACTGCGAGTTCGTTGTCGCTTCGGCCAACCGCCGCTTGAACGAAGTGCAAGTGAATTGGCGCGTTTATGACGTAATGAAAAACGAGTGGGGCAAAGGCGATTTTAAGTTGCCTTTGCAAGATGGACAGGAAGCCAAAAGCACTTTCACCTTTGCGCCGCCGCGCTATGGTTGGTTTACGGTTCAAGCCGAAGTTTCGGGTAATGGCGAACGCTTAATTGGCATCGGGGCGCATGGCGGCGTGACGCCGCGCTATGCCAACATGCCGGAACTCAAAGAAGGCGATTCGCCTGGTGGCTGGGAAGATGCGCCGCGCCAGATGTTTAGCGGCCTACCTTTAATGCGCCTGCATCCCGATAAAGGCATGGATAAGTTCGCCAAAGACCTTGACCTGGCCGAAAAATGGGGCGCTTTGGTAATGGCACAACTGACCGATAACAAAAGTAAATTCAATGTTGAACACGCGCGCCCGATTATCGAACGCTTTAAAGAGCGCATCAAGTATTGGGAGTTAATGAATGAGCCGAATTTTTCGATGTCTCCTGAAGAATACGTCAAAGGCGCGCAGCCACTTTATGACATGATTCATGCCGTT
>DASWNL010000289.1:0-1613 GCA_036399215.1 Abditibacteriaceae bacterium | reverse complement strand
CCATTCCTGGGTTAAAGAAGCCTGGGGCTATTCCGGCTTGATGCGCGACGGCAAGCAACTAACGCGCAAGTTTCAGCAGTTCATGAGCGATGTTTACAAGATGAGAGATCAGGGTCTGAGCGCTTCGGTTTACACACAGATTACCGATGTGGAAACCGAAGTGAACGGTCTTTTAACTTACGACCGCGCCATTCTCAAAGCGGATGCCGAAACCGTCACCAAATCGAACCGAGGCGTCTTCCCGCCGATGCCGATTATCACCGAAATCATGCCGACTTCTCAAAAAAGTGGCCTCGAATGGCGCTACACAACCGATAAGCCGGCAGACAACTGGATGCAGCCGGGATTCAACGATGCCAATTGGAAAACCGGACAGGGCGGCTTCGGCACGCAAGGCACGCCCGGCGCCGTCGTTCGCACCACATGGAACACGCCCTCCATCTGGATGCGCCGCACTTTTAACTTGGCTAACCTTCCCACTGGCCTGGTCTACTTGAACCTGCATCATGACGAAGACGCCGAGGTTTATATCAACGGCGTTTTGGCAGCACGAGCCGGTGGTTATGTCGGAGATTATTCCGAAACCGGCATCACACCCGAAGCCCGCGCCGCGTTGAAGCCGGGCGAAAACGTCATTGCTTTGCACGTTAAACAAACCGGCGGCGGGCAATACGCGGATGTGGGAATTGTTTCCGAAACTCCGGCGAAATAATTTAACCCCCAACCCCCTTGGTAAGGGAGCTAAAATAGAACTTTTCCGGCAGGTAAAATGTTCTCCTTGGTCAGCCAAAAATGATTTCAGCCCCCTTATCAAGGGGGTTGGGGGTTAAATCACATGTCCAACAAATTTTTCAAATTATTGCTGTCCATCGTTGCTTCGAGCACTCTTATTCTTGTCTCACACAGCACAGAAGCTCAAAACACGACGCCTAAACCCACCTTCAAAAACCGCGCGCCATTACAAGACGTGCCGTTTTACGCTTTGCCTCTTGGCAGCATCAAAGCGCGCGGCTGGCTTTTGCGCCAGTTGGAGTTGCAACGCGAAGGCTTAACCGGCCACGCGGAAGAGATTTTGCCGGCCACCAAAGGCGATAGCGCCTGGCTGGGCGGCAAAGGCGAAGATTGGGAAAAAGGCCCGTATTACGTGAAAGGTTTGGTGCCGCTGGCTTATACACTGGATGATGCCGATCTCAAAGCTAAAGCGCAAAAATGGATTGAGGGCATCTTAAACAGCCAGCGCGAAGATGGTTTTTTCGGCCCGAAAACCAACGCTGACTGGTGGCCGCGCATGGTTGCCACTTATCTTTTGCGTGATTATGCCGAAGCAACAAATGATGCCCGCGTGGTGTCGTTTTTAACCAGGTATTATCGCCACATGTTGGAGCAGCTTCCCAAACGTCCTCTGCGCGATTGGGGACGGGCGCGGGCCGGCGATGAAATGGATACCGTCTTCTGGCTTTACAACCGAACAGGCGATGAAGAGCTGCTTCGCTTAGCCGATTTGCTTTATCAGCAGGCCTATCCGTGGCGCGAAATTTTCAGCCATAATCGCTTCATGGAATGGGGCACCGATTTTCATCCCAAGCACAACGTCAATGTGCCGCAAGCCTTGA
>DASWNL010000288.1:0-5589 GCA_036399215.1 Abditibacteriaceae bacterium | reverse complement strand
ATGGTTCTTAACAGTCTTGGTGGTGTACTCCAACGGTTGGGGCGCCTTAACGAGGCTGCTAATACGTTACAGCGTGGCCGAGACCTTTCTGTTGCGTTGGGTGATGTCCGTGGACAGGCGATGATTCTCACCACTCTTGGTGGTGTATTGCGGCGGCTAGAGCGTCTTGAAGAAGCTAGTGATGTGCTTAAACAGGCAGCTCTGATTGAAGAGCAACTGGGGAACGCGCGTGGACAGGCAATGGTTCTCACCACTGTTAGTAGTGTGTTGCAGAGGCTGGGGCACCTAAAAGAGGCCGTTGATGTGCTTAAACAGGCCGCTCTGATTGAAGAGCAACTGGGCAACATGCGCGGCCAAGCGCTGGTTTTCACCCGTTTAGGAGTTGTGCTGCAGAGGCTGAGGGAAGCAGACGCCTCTGATGAAGCGTTTTGGGCTAGTATCGCCATCGGCGAGCGACTGCATGACTATGCGCATCTAGCCCTGGCGAGAACAGAATTCGGAAAGTCGCTCGTGAGCCGCGGCGATTGGAACGCGGCGGTTGAGCAGTTGCGAATAGGGTTTGAACTCGATTTGCAGTCGCGCAACGAGCGTGGCTTAGGCATCGTCACGCCAGTTCTGGTTAACGTGCTCCGACGGCTTAATGAAGATTCCGAAGCGAACAATGTCATCAATCGTGCGTTGAAGGCGGCTCCACATCGCGCATCGCTCCTGCATTTACGTGAGCGCAACGAAGCGGATTCCTTAGAGCCCACCTGCACGAAGGGAACGTCGGTAATAGGACGCATCAAAAGGCTGCTCGCCCCACTGGGAAAACCTCGCTTTGGTTTTCTCACGCCTGAAGATGGCAGCAGTGATGTCTACTTTCGCGAAGGCACCATTCCGACAGAGCTATTTTCCCAACTGTCAGTTGGTGATCGTGTTTCTGCTGACGTTACTTCGACTCAGCGGGGAGTCCAAGCCTTTCATATTCGGCTGATAGTAATTTAAGACACAAAGGCACTGAAAACGCTTGTGGAATTTGCCAATTATTTCTGTCACAAATGCAGTTGAATGTGCTGGACTGTTAGTGCCTCGGATACAGTTTTTCAAATCTCATAGGTCTGGCCCGCTAATTGTTTCAACTCGAATTTCACTAACTGTTGCGTATATCGTTCAATTCTAAGAATTCAGATAGAAAGCGAGAAGGACTTGAGAAAAATTCTCAAGTCCTTCTCAGAGTTGTTCAAAGGGCATAGCGCGAATGATTAATGAGTCCTGGGCAAAGCGTTCCTGGAGTTCCAAACGATACTGTGCCCACCACTCTCGCTGAAGATTATCGGTCATGATTTCATAAATCACTATATCGTCGCGGACAACGTTGGAAGAATCTTCTTTCCAGAGACCAGTTGCGGGAGCGCGCATGTAGCTGGTAAGACCTCCAAATTGCTCTGTTAGCTCGGTTCGCACTTGGTCGTATAACTGGCCGGGAAAGCAATTTTGATCGTTATCGTAAAGCGGTAACAAGAGTTGGATGAGATACATGAGGCTTTCTGTTGATGCGTCTTTGAATCAAAGAATGAAGGACACCTTACAACCTGAATTCACCACACACCGGCAACTGGCCGGTGTGTGGTGAATCTTTTGGCTATAAATCTCTTAAAGTGGCGTCGAGCCACCGGTTGCGCCGTAAGTTTCAGCCGTGATGTAGCTGGCCTCATCTGAAGCCAGCCAAACGAACAACGGTGCCAGTTCAGCGGGCTGGGCTGGGCGTTTGAAAACCGTGTCCGCTCCAAACTTCTGCACCTTTCCCTCCGGCATGGTAGCGGGAATCAGCGGCGTCCAGACCGGGCCGGGAGCGACCGCGTTGACGCGGATGCCCTTGTCACCAATTAATTGGGCCAAGCCCTTGGAAAAGTTCACGATGGCGGCCTTGGTTGAGGCATACGGCACTAAGTTCGGGCTGGGTGAGAAGGCTTGTATGGAAGCGACGTTGATGATTGAGGCGCCCGGTTTCATGCGCGGCACTGCGGCACGACACAACCAGAACATCGCATAAATATTGGTTTTATAAGTGCGGTCAAACTCTTCGGTTGTCCACTCTTCAATGCTCTCGTGAGTGCTCTGGTAAGCAGCGTTATTCACTAAAATGTCCAGCTTGCCAAACTCGGCAAATGCCCTTTCTACCATTTCAATGCAGTGAGCTTCTTCCTGAATGTCTCCTTTGATTAGCACGGCCCTGCGCCCTTCGGCTTCCACAGCCTTCGCTGATTCCTGCGCGTCTTCATCGGAGGTCTGATAAGAGATCAGAACATCCGCTCCTTCGCGAGCAAAGGCCAGCGCCACAGCACGACCGATACCTGAATCGGCGCCGGTGATAAGGGCCGTTTTGCCGGTTAACTTGCCGCATCCCTTGTAAGAGTCTTCGCCATGATCCGGTTTTATAACCATCTGGGTTTCGCTGCCGGAGCCAGGCAGCGGAGGCTGTTTAACATTCTCATCTTCGGGGGCACCGGGGCCTTTCTTCTGCGGGTCTTGTTCCTGGGTATTCATCTTCTTTTCTCTCCTCAAAATCGAATGACCTGTTAATCACGAGGCTGCCCTGCAAACAAGAGACCTCTTAACTGGAAATGCTAAAGGAGAATGCCTTGAAGCGCACCCTTTGGGTTATGATGAATAATGAAGTCGTGCCATAGTATTCAATTAATGTGGAAAGCATCGTTACCTGTTGCATATATCGTGCAATATAGAGCCGGTTGATTAAAGAAATGAGGGATTGATGGTTTATCTCAACCCTCATTGTTGCTGATTCGCCTCACTGCCACAGCGGCGAAGAAGATCGGCGGCCTGGAGACAGACTTTGTGGGTTTAGGCATACGATTTCGGATTCAAGTGGTTTTTGTCACAGACGGGCCGAGAAATCATAGGCTCTGTGCCTCATCCGTGTGGGCATGGTTAGGCGTCCATGTTGTAACCGCCGCCTGCCTGCTTGCCTGCATTTGTGGCTGCCGCACGACTTCACGCGTGACAGAACAAAACTCCGCCAGTAATCCAGCGCCCGACGCCAAAATACAGGGTATTGCCTTTGAAGAGATTGCTATTGCCAGCGGTCTGAATTTTAGCTGGCCACGTGGGCCGCGCCCCCTGCGGGTGGACGAAGCGTTCGGTGCCGGCTGTGCGTTTCTCGATTGGAACAATGATGGTTGGCAGGATATTCTGCTGCTCGGCAAGCCTGTGGCCGCACTCTTTCAAAACGATGGGAAGAATCGGTTTGAAGATGTTACCGCAGCAAGTCGGTTATCGAACATTGCGGGCGACTGGAAAGGCTGCGCTGTTGGTGATTACGACGGCGATGGCTGGCTCGATGTGCTGCTCAACGGCAACCACAGTCGGGTGCTGTTGCATAACGAAGGCGGTCGCGCCTGGCGAGACGTGACGCGCAACGCGGGATTAGAACAGCGCGGCCCCAATCGGTGGGGCAGCAGCGCCGGATTTATGGATTTGGACGCTAATGGCACCTTAGATTTAGTGATTTGCCATTATGTTATCTTCGGCCCTAAGGAAAAGCAGTATTGCTTTTTAGGCTCTAATAAAATCAAAAGCGGCTGCCCGCCGCAAACCTACCAGCCCGAATTCACCGAGTTATGGAAAAACCTGGGCAACGGGCGCTTTCAAAATGTCACCCAATCGTCCGGCCTGCAAAAGACGAGCGGCAAGGCTTTGGTGGTGGCTTTTGCTGACATCAACGACGACAATAAGATTGACTTTTATATCGGCAACGATGGAATGCCCGCCGATTTGATGCTCAATCTGGGCAATTTGAAGTTTCGTAACATCGGCATTCAAAGCGGCACGGCCTTTGGCGTGAAGTCGGGTGTGGCGATGGCGGCAATGGGCGCTGATTGGCAGGATTACGATGGAGACAGTCGCCTGGACTTAGCCGTCAGCGGTTTTTCGGACGAAGCTTATTCGTTGATGCGCAATATGGGCGGCGGCCTGTTCGAGCAAAGCAGCCACACTTCCGGTTTGGCCGCATCAACATTCAAACCACTGGGCTTCGGCACTAAATGGCTGGACGCTGATAACGATGGCTGGCCGGACTTAGCCTTTGCCAACGGCCACGTTTACGATGCCGCTGAGCACATAGACTCCGCTCTCCAATTTCGACAGCCGATGATGCTGTTTCAAAACCGCGAAGGCTATTTAGGCGAGCGCACTTTCGTGGACATCGCGCCGCAATTAGGCGGCGCCTGGACAACTCCAATTTTAGGGCGCGGCCTGGCGACGGGAGATAGCAACAACGATGGGCGCATGGATGTTTTAGTTGTCGATTACGAAGGTGCTCCGCTGCTACTGCAAAATACCTCGCGCACGCTCGGTCACTGGATTACCTTCGATCTGCGAGGTCGCGGCATGAATCGCTTTGCCTACGGCGCCAAAATTGTCGCGCGCGGTGGCGGGCGCGTCTGGAAGGCTTATATTTCGCCCGCTTCCAGTTATTTATCGTCCAGCGACCCGCGCGTGCATTTCGGTTTAGGAACCATCTCTACTTTAGACAGCGTTTCGATTCGCTGGCCCGATGGGCAAACACAACAGTTGAAAAACGTGGAAGTTAATCGCGTTTGGAGCCTTGTTCAAGGAGTGCCAACTACGAAGGCGACGAACCTTCCCGCAGGCTAAGAATTTGGTTTGCCTCGATGTTTTCTAAGGTTTGCTTGTGGCCCGATAGCCATTGGATTTCGAGTTTTTCCACTTTGTCAGCATTGCCTAAGCCAAAATGCACGCGATGGTCGCTTTCGCTGGCATAGCTGCCGCCGCCCAGCATCAGGCGCATTTTTTTCTGGCCGTTAATCGTCGCCACGCAGCGCGTGCCAATTGGTGTGGCACAGCCTTGTTTGTTGGTTAGTTCCAAGATCAGCCAATTGCCGGCTGTGGATTGGTTGTGCAGCAACGTCGGGCGGTCATCGGCGGCGGTGACTAAAATATCAATCCGCCCATCATTGTCGTAATCGCCGAAACTGGCGCCGCGATGCACCCTTATGTCGTCTTTTGGCAGCACCGCCGGCACATCGGTGAATTGGCCTTTGCCATCGTTGAGCATCAGTTGATTGCGCTGTTTGAACGAGGTAGTAGGGTCTTGATATTTGGCGTTAGGTGAAACATGGCCGTTAGCGAAAAATAAATCGAGCGAGCCGTTGTTGCGCGTGTCCACAAAGCCGGTGCCAAAGGCTAAAAATGGCAGCGTTGCCTTGAAAACGCCCGTGGTGCCGCTGACATTAGTGAAATCCATGCCGCCGTTATTGCGATAAAGCACGTAACCCTGGCGTTGAAATTCCGTGACCAAAACATCGGCGTGCGCATCGTCGTTGTAATCGCCAACGGCAATGCCCATATTGGCTAAAGGGTCGCCCGATAAGCCATAAGCCGCGTCCATCGGCATCGCCATGTCGCGGAATTTGCCGTTGCCCTGATTGATAAAAAGGTAATTGGGCGAAAGGTCGTTGGATACGAACAAATCAACTCTGCCATCGGTATTGACATCAAAGGTGGCAACGCCTAAACCTCGCCCTTCGTGGCCACGCCACTTGACATTAGACAGGCCCGCTTGCCTGG
>DASWNL010000287.1:0-2113 GCA_036399215.1 Abditibacteriaceae bacterium | reverse complement strand
TTATGTTCGCCACAAATAAACCGATAACAATCGCCATCAGCGTATTCATGATTAGCAGGCCGATCATTTTCGCTGTGGTGCGGCCTTGCAGTTGAGCGGTCATCAGGGCGTGAACAATGGCGACCAGAATCAAAGCGGGTGCCAGGGCGCTGAGCAAGCGCAATACTAATTTGCTGGGCATCGCCAGGTTTTCGCTAATGCGTGCAATACGCTCGCGGCTGGCATCGTCCACGATTTGCGAATGAAGCATCAAACCGAGCAGCAGACCCAAAACCAGGGCGCCGATGATGCGTAAATAAAGAGGTGTGTTATGCCAACGCATGAACAAACTAACGCCTTGCGGCATTTCATCGGGCGTTTCGTGAGATTTCACAGGAGAATCGCTCATGCCCGCAGTGTAGCCGATTGATATTTCGCTTTGATATGCTGTGGATTCTTTAAAACTAAAATCTGCGTTATGCTTTGCTTAACTTCCTTTACTATGAAACAAACTCGCTTTTTCACCTTTGCTGCTTTGGGAACGATCATTATGAATGGCTTTGCCGTGCCGCAAATCAAACTGCCCGCTAACTCGCCTGCACCTTATGGTGCCCTTCCGACGCCGCGCCAAATCGCCTGGCATCAAATTGAGACTTACGCTTTCCTGCACTTTACGGTCAACACTTTCACCGACAAGGAATGGGGCTATGGCGATGAATCGCCGACTATCTTCAATCCCACTGATTTCGATGCCGATAAGATTGTCGCCGACCTCAAAGCCGCCGGATTCAAAGGCGTGAATTTAACCGCCAAGCATCACGATGGCTTTTGCCTGTGGCCCTCGAAATATACAGAGCACTCCGTCAAAAACTCGCCGTGGAAAGGCGGCAAAGGCGACGTAGTGCGCGAAATTTCGGATGCCTGTCGTAAAGCCGGACTGAAATTCGGCATTTATCTCTCGCCCTGGGACAGAAATCACGCCGCTTACGGCAAGCCGGAATACATCACTTATTATCGCAATCAACTGCGCGAACTTTTAACTAATTACGGCCCGCTTTTTATGGTGTGGCTGGATGGCGCCAATGGCGGCGATGGATTTTATGGCGGCGCACGGGAAACGCGCCGCATTGATGCTTCGACCTATTACGATTGGCCGAACACCATCAAAATCGTGCGCGAGTTGCAGCCGGATGCCTGCATCTTTAGCGATGCCGGCCCCGAAGTGCGCTGGGTGGGCAATGAACGTGGTTTGGCCCCGGAAAAGTCATGGCACACCTTGAATGCCGAAGGACTTTATCCCGGCCAGGCCGGCGCCGAAAAATTCCTGCCCGAAGGCCATCGTGGAGGCACGCATTGGATTCCTGCCGAAGCCGATGTTTCGATTCGGCCCGGCTGGTTTTATCATGCGCATGAAGATGACAAAGTAAAAACACCCGCCCAATTGGTAAATTTGTATTTCAACAGTGTTGGGCATGGCGCCGGCTTGCATCTCAACTTTCCACCCGATAGGCGCGGCCTGATTCATCCGACGGACGCGGCTAATGCGCGGGAATTTGGCGCCGCCATCGCCATAACATTCCATCGCAATCTCGCAGCGGGCGCCAGAATCACCAGCAGCAGCACGCGGGCGGGGAACTTTAAGCCGTGGCACATTCTGGACGAGAAATTAGAAACCTTTTGGGCCGCTGAAGACAGCGCTACCACAGTCACTTTAACGATTGAACTAAAGCAGCCCACTAAATTCGATGTCATCGAACTGGGCGAATTTATTCCTCTGGGCCAGCGACTTGAAAGTTTTGGTATTGGCATTTGGGAGAATGGAAATTGGCGACAAATCGCGGCGGGCACAAGCGTTGGTTACAAGAAACTGGTTCGCTTGAATGTGCCGGTTGAAACCAGTAAGATTCTGCTGAAACTTCAAGCACCAGTGCCGCCAACGCTTTCTACTTTTGGCCTTTATTTGCAGCCCACTCACCGTTAGGAACAGGTGGGCGCCGGTCGCCTGGCTACACTGCAAGTTCGCTTTTGCTGTATCAATCAAGGTTTATCGGGAGCGATTCACAAATGTCGGATTCTACTTCTGATTCTCAAAACGCAACTTGCTGCGTTTTTGGTTGTTTCGCTCCGTTCGTTC
>DASWNL010000286.1:0-1957 GCA_036399215.1 Abditibacteriaceae bacterium | reverse complement strand
GGGCTACGAAACGTTCCTGAAAACCTGCGAAAGCCGCATAGGTTCGCTTATTGGTGTGTCCGGCTGCCTTTATGCCCTGCGGCGCGCGGCTTATGTGCCTTTGCCGCCCGAAGCGTGCAGCGATTTTGTGATTGCAACCGTAATGGTTGAACAAAACCTGCGCACGATTTTCGAGCCGGAGGCTGTTTGCACCGAAGAAACCAATCGCCGGCCTGACAGAGAACTTAAAATGCGGGTGCGAATCATCACGCAAACTTTCACTGATTTATGGCAACACCGTGCTATGCTGAACCCGCTTCACAGCGGTTTTTACGCGGTGCAACTGCTTTCACACAAAGTCTTGCGTTACTTAGCGCCAGTGTTTTTGATAGGCTTGTGGCTCTCGTCAGTGAAGTTGGCCCGCAATTCGCATTGGTATCTCGCGGTCTCCTGGCTGCAAAATGCCTTCTATGCTTTAGCAGCATTGGGATTTTGGAAGGCGCGGCAAGGAGACAAAGCCAAACCCAAAAGTAAAATTGAGCGCATTGCAACACTGCCTTTTTACTTTGTTCTGACTAATTACGCTTCGCTCCTAGCGATTTTTCAATGGCTGCGCGGCGAACGTTATGCGCGCTGGGAACCAATACGAGACAACTCGCAAAATGACAGCGAATCAAACCCTCCATCCACCGCTGAACCGGGTGCACGGCGTGACTAAATCACCAGTTGAATCGCCGCGCATTCTTTACTTTGCCCCTAAAGAGTGCTGGCCGCCCAGCACCGGCGCGCAGTTGCGCAATTTTTATCTGGCCCGCGAACTGGCTAATGGCGGTGAGCGCGTCACATATTTAGGCTTTTCCGACGCGACGGCGCGCGCTGCTGATCATAGCGACACTTACCAGTTCGCAAACCGCAGCCCGGCCAACGAGTGGTGCGATGAGTTGATTACCGTGCCGCTTGACAGTAGTTATAGCCCTGCAAAATTAGCGCGTGGATTAATTGGCAAAACTCCGCTGCCTGTTCTGAATTACACCACGCCCGCCATGAAGCAGACCCTGGCGGAATTGTTGGCGAGAAAAGATTTCGATATTGTGCAAGTTGAAAGTGTGCACCTCGCGGAATACCTGCCGATTTTGCGCACCGCCAAAAGCAAACCGAAAATCATCTGTGATTGGCACAATGTCGAGTCCGAATTGATGCAGCGCTACAGCGAACAGGCTTCAAGTTTGCCGCGCCGCTTTTACGCACAGATTACGGCTAAGCGCATGGCCGACATGGAAAAGCGCATCATGCGTGATTTTGATGCACATGTCACAGTCAGCGAGCGCGACCAGGAGCAACTGAAAGCCTGGGCGCCGGATATGCCGATGTATGTCATTGAAAACGGAGTCAACGTCGAATACTATTCGCCCAAAGAAGGGCAAGGCGACGTGCGGCGTTTTCGCGTGGTTTTCATTGGCTCAATGGATTATCACGCCAATACCGAAGCCGTCACGCGCTTTGCCGATTCCATCTGGCCGCGCGTTCACGAAAAGTTTCCTGATCTGGTTTTCACCATTGTAGGTCGCAATCCGACGCCTGAAGTAGAGGCGCTCAACGACAAGCCCGGCATCGAAGTCACAGGCCGTGTGCGCGATGTGCGGCCCTACTGCCGCGAGGCTTTGGCCTCAGTGGTGCCGCTTCGCATCGGTGGCGGTTCACGATTGAAGATTCTCGAAGCGATGGCAGCGGATTTACCTATTGTTTCGACTCAATTGGGCGCTGAAGGCATTGATGCGCGACACGGCGAAAACATCTTGATAGCCGATAGCGACGATGATTTTACAAAAGCCCTGTTATTGCTCTGCGAAAACGAACCCCAACGCGCGCATTTAGCCAAAGCAGGCCACGCTTTGGTGGAATCGCAATACGACTGGTCGGTCTTAGCAGCACGCTTACGCCAGGCGCATGAAGAGTTGCTGAATTAACCCCACCTGCC
>DASWNL010000285.1:0-4617 GCA_036399215.1 Abditibacteriaceae bacterium | reverse complement strand
ACGCCTACAACAGCGTTGTTTAAAAGGGCGCGGGTCAGACCATGCAAAGCGCGGTGACGGCCCTGATCAGAGGGGCGCGTAACAAGCAACTGCCCATCTTCCTGCACCACGGCGATTTCAGGATGCACATCGCGCTCGATGGTGCCTTTGGGCCCCTTCGCAGTGATGTTATTGCCGTTGATTGTAATTGTAACGCCGTTGGGAACGGCTATGGGCGCGCGTCCAATTCGTGACATTTTCTTACTCCATTAACCGGCAAAACGCCGGATTCTTCTTTAATAAACGCGCAGCAGCAGTTCGCCACCCACGCCTTGACGGCGCGCATCGCGATCTGTCAATACACCGCGCGGCGTGGACAAAATCGCCACACCAAGGCCGCCCAAAACGCGGTCAACGTCGGTTTTACCAACATAAACGCGGCGGCCCGGCTTTGAAACGCGCTCCAACACTTGGAACACGCGCTGGCGCTCATGGTAACGCAGGGAAATCTTCAAGCGGTTTTGCTTGTTGTCTTCCTGCACCTCAAAGTCGCCTATGTAGCCTTCGCGTTTGAGAATCTCGGCGATAGCCACTTTCAAATTGGATGACGGCACCGTCACGTCGGTTTTGCGTGCGTTCGCGGCGTTGCGAATGGCCGTCAGAAAATCCGCAATCGGATCAGTCTGCATAACTCAAATTCCTCTTAAATTTCGCTTGACAGCGTTCGCCATCAAGCGTTCGCTTTACCACGAACTCTTGGTCACGCCGGGAATTAACCCGCGATGGCTCATGCCGCGAAAGCAGATGCGGCAAATGCCGAAACGACGCATATAGCCGCGTGGGCGTCCGCACAGATTGCAGCGATTATACACGCGCGCTTTGAACTTCGATTTTTCGTGCAAACGCTTGCACTTGGCAACTTGACTTGCTTTAGCCATGTTTCAATAAATCCTATTGTTGTTCCTGCGGCTTGCGGAAAGGCAAGCCAATTTCAGTCAAAAGCGCGCGCGCTTCTTCATCAGTGCGCGCTGTGGTCACGAAAGTCACGTCCATGCCGCGCGTGCGCACGACTTTATCAACGTTGATTTCGGGGAAGATGGACTGCTCGCGCAGGCCGACAGTGTAATTGCCGCGCCCGTCGAAGCTCTTGTCGGGAATGCCCTGAAAGTCACGAATGCGTGGCAGTGCTGCATGAATCAAACGATGCGCGAACTCCCACATACGGTCGCCGCGCAGCGTTACCATACAGCCGATGGGCATGCCTTCACGAATCTTGAAGTTCGCAATGGATTTTTTGGCCCGGCGAATCGCCGGACGCTGCCCCGTAATGGCTGCTAAGTCAGCCGCTGCCGCATCAACCAGCTTGGCGTCGTCCTTACCGTCGCCCACGCCCATGTTGATTACAATCTTCTCCAGCCGGGGCACCCGCATAATGTTATCGTAGCCAAATTGCTTGCGCAAGGCTTCGATACCCTGATTTTGATAGCGTTCTTTGAGTGTCGGTGTCATCTTAAACTCAGCTCAATTGCGTCTTGAATTATCCCTTTAGCTTTAGCTCTTCTTGCCTGTTCTCGTCTCCGGCAAGCCGTTTCAGTCTCCGCTGAACAGACCGGACTTTTAGAATGTAGAATTTGAAATGCGGAATTTCACTCCGCACTCCCCATTCCGCACTCAGATTGTTTCGCCGCTTTTGACGGCCACACGTTCGCGCTTGCCACCGACGATTGAAGTTTTGACGCGCGTGCGTTTTTTCGACTTCGGGTCAACCAGCATCACTTTGGAAGCATCAATGGGAAATGCCTTTTCCACGATACCTTCCTCGTTAATACCAGACTGGCGACCACCCTGGTTCTGCTTGACGCGATCTTTCATCAAGTTCACGCCTTCAACAATAACTTTGCGATCTTTGGGCAAAACCGCCAGCACTTTGCGTGGCGATTTGCTCTTGCCTTCGCCCGAAATAACAATCACGTCGTCGCCGGTTTTAATGTGCAAAGGCTTGCGATTAATCTCTTTCGCTTTACGTGGCAATTAAACCACCTCCGGCGCCAGACTGACGATTTTCATGTAACGGCGGTCACGCAGTTCGCGGGCCACCGGGCCAAAAATGCGCGTGCCGCGTGGATTGCCTTCGGCATTGATTACAACGGCTGCGTTGTCGTCAAATTTGATGTGGCTACCATCGGGACGCGATATGCCTTTGACAGTGCGCACAATCACCGCGCGCACGACATCGTGCTGCTTGACCGTTGCGCCCGGCAAGGCTTCTTTGACAGTGCCGATAATCACATCGCCGACATTGCCGTAACGGGCATTGCTGCCCTTAAGCACGCGAATACACAAAATCTCACGCGCTCCTGAATTGTCTGCTACACGCAACCGCGTTTCGTTCTGAATCATGGTTTCTCCCGGTGGGCAGTGTTCGGTGTTCAGTGTTCAGTAAAGTCGTTCCGACCCTTGAACACTGAACACTGAACACTGACTCATTTTGCTCTTTCGACAATCTCCAACACGCGCCAGCATTTGGTTTTCGAAATCGGGCGCGTTTCCATAATCCGAACGCGGTCGCCTGACTTGCACTCGTTGGCTTCATCGTGGGCATGATACTTTTTAGTAACACGCTGCACACGGCCATAGAGAGGGTGACGCTTCAAGCGCACCACGGCGACCACGGCGGTCTTATCCATTTTGTCGCTGACCACTAAACCTTCGCGCACTTTGCGCGCGGCGCGGGCCCCTTCCATTGTTGCTTCTGACATATCTTCCTCGTTTTAAACCGCTGTATTACGCCGCTTTCTGGGCGCGCGCCGATAGTTCACCGTTGATGCGCGCTACCATCTTACGCACATGGCGAATCCGCATGGGATTGGGCGCCTGGTGCAAAATAGCCTGGGTGCGTAGGTTCAGCAGTTCAAGCTGCGCCGTATCCAGCGCCTCGCGCAACTCGTCCTCGCTGGCGCCGCGCACCTGCTCGCGCTGATCTTTGAGTTTCAACGGCGTGCCGCCGCCCAAAAATTTATTCAGATCCGCCACTGGCTTCCTCCTCGCGCATAATAAACTTGGAGCGCATCGGCAGTTTCATCGAACCGCGACGCATCGCTTCTTTAGCCAGTTCCGGGCTAACGCCGCTCATTTCAAACAGCACACGCCCTGGCTTCACAACTGCTACCCAGTATTCGGGCAAACCCTTGCCCGAACCCATGCGCGTTTCGGCGGGCTTTTGCGTAACCGGCTTGTCCGGGAAGACGCGAATCCACACTTTACCACCGCGCTTGATATAGCTGGTCATCGCAATACGGGCGCTTTCGATCTGGCGGCTGGTGAGCCAACCGACTTCAGTCGCCTGCAAAGCGTAATCGCCAAAAGCCACGGTATTGCCCCGATGCGCCATGCCGCGCCGCTTGCCACGCTGTTGCTTCCTATATTTCGTCCGCTTGGGCATTAACATAGTCGTAATTCTCCAAGAGGTTAGAGGCTGGAAGCTGGAGAATGGAAAACAGACTCAAGCCTTTGCCTCCGACCCCTAATTTAGTCATCCTCATCCCGACGGCGATTGCGCTGGCGACCCCGGCTAATACCAGTGACAGGCGCTTCCATGTCGCCAATAATGTCGCCCTTGTAAATCCACACCTTAATGCCGATATTACCGTAGGTGGTAGCGGCTTCCGCCGTGCCGTAATCAATGTCGGCGCGCAGCGTGTGACGCGGCACTTTGCCTTCGTTGACCATCTCTTTGCGCGCAATGTCGGCGCCGGCCAAACGGCCCGCTGCCTCAATGCGGCAGCCCTCAGCGCCTTCTTTAATGACGCGTTGCAGCGTTTGGCGCATGGCACGACGAAAAGCGATGCGACGCTCAATCTGTTGCGCGATGCTTTCGGCAACTAATTTCGCATCCAGATTCGGCTGGCGCACTTCCTCAACTGTCACACGCACATCGCGCTTGACCAACTGACCGAGCAGTTTTTGCAATCGCTCAATATCTTGTCCCTTCTGGCCAATGACCACGCCGGGACGAGCTGTGTGCAGTTTTATGGTGATGCGATTGGCACTACGCTCGATTTCGATGCGCGAAAGCGCCGGATCGTTGTTGCGTTCGCGCCCTGCGGCACGCGTCGGCTTACGCTTCAAATGTTTAACGATGAAGCGGCGGATTTTTTCGTCTTCCAGCAAGAATTCTTTGTAATTGTCCTTGCTATACCAGCGACTCTGCCAGGTTTTAATAATGCCCAGGCGCAAGCCGTAGGGATGAACTTTCTGACCCACAAATTCTCCTCTTTAACCGCCATTCATGCACTTTACTTGTGCTTTGCGGCGGCTCCATCTTCGTCGATCTCGATTTACGAGGCTTTTTCTTCGACCACCACAGTGATGTGGCTCATCCGCTTACGAATAATGTCGGCGCGCCCTCGGCTGCGTGGCAAATAACGGCGTAAAACGGCACCTTTATCCACCATCACGGTTTTTACAAAAAGGCGATCCTCGTTGGCGCCTTCATTATTGACGGCATTGGCCGCGGCGCTTTTGATCACTTTGGAAAGCACCGGCGCAGCGCGGTGAGTATCCAGCGCCAGCAAAGCCTGCGCTTCATCAACCGGCTTGCCGGAAACCAGTTTTGCCACGCGACGCACCTTAAGTGGC
>DASWNL010000284.1:0-5565 GCA_036399215.1 Abditibacteriaceae bacterium | reverse complement strand
GTGGCCGAAATGGCCTACTACTTTAAAGACCTTGCTGACCTTTTTCGTGCAGATTAACCCGGCTCTGGTGGCGCGCTCCTTCCATAATCCTGTTCTGGAAAGCAGCTTAATTATCGCAGCCGCGCCCTGGGAGATGTCACCTGTCAGTTTTTGCGCCGGGTTTTCGCTCTTACTCACCTTTCTACTATTAGGCGCTGCTATGGTTGCCGTGCGCCGTCCTCTGGAAGAAGCGCGTTGGATTGAGTTACCAGGAAGAGAATCGCGGCCCTCAAAAGCGTCCGAAGCCGCAACCGATTATCAGCGGCGTGATGTTGGGCCAACGCAGTGGATAGAACGATTGACCGCTTTTGCCAATCCGGTTCTCACCCACGAAACGCGCGGCAAACTGCGCATGAGACAGCCGCCACTGTCTGTGATTATCATTGAGTTGCTGATGGCCGGGGGTGTGCTGGCGATTTATCTATCGCTCTTATTCGCTTCGTTCTTCCAGCCAACGGGTTCAGGGTTAAGCCGTTTTTTAGGTGGCGCCAGCGGTTTTGAATTGAGCCTGCGCGAAACCATCTGGCGCGTTTTGCCCTGGGTGGCATTTCTCGTGATGGTGCCGGCGGGCGCTTTAATGGGTGCAACGGCGATTGTCCGCGAGCGAGAAAGCGGTGCCTGGGAAACCTTGAAGTTATCGCTGCTTTCGCCAGGTGAAATTCTGTGGGGCAAAATCGGCGGCGCTTTATGGGCGTGCGCTGTCTTTTCATTACCCTTATGGCCGCTTTTGTTGCCCGGCGTGCGCGCTTTGGAATATGAGCCGTTTCTTAGCAATCCATCCGATGGGCGCAACGGCGTGCCGCTTACTCTGGCCTTAGCCATCACTTCCATTCTGGTCGCTTCGGTTTTTGGGGCGACGGTTCTTGGCCTGTGGATTGCCTGGCCCTGCCGGCGCAGCGATATAGCCGGAGGCCGTGCTTTTGCTCTACTGATTTTGCTATTAGGCGCGCTGCCTTTAATCGCGCCGCGTGCCGAAACCTTGCGCTTAGATTGGTGGCACCCTGGTTGGGTGTTGTGGACACTGGAACAAGAGTATCGCAGTGGCACGCCGATTTTTAGCCGGGTCGCGCCCGTCGTGGCGATTTGGCTAATTCTTGGCGTAGCAGCATGGCTGGCCTCATGGTGGCGCTTGCGCGGTGAAATGCGGCGCTGAACTTATTACGAACTCTTCACGAACTTTTCATGCTCGCTCCCAAAGAAATCGCTTTTCAACTTTTCCTGCGCTCCGGCTACAGGCAGGCGCGTGACCTTTTGAGTTCGCGCGCCCACAATGCACGCGCCGTCATTTTATGCTATCACCGCATCGGCGAGGTTGATGTTTTAACGACAACACCCGACAACTTCAAACGCGATTTGGAGTATTTGCAAGCGCATTTTCAATGCTTGTCGCTATCCGATTTATGTGCGCATTTAAAGAGTGGTGAGTTGCAGTGGCCTTCTGCCGTAGTGACTTTCGATGATGGTTACCGCGATAATTTTGCTTTAGCAGCGCCGCTTTTAAAAGCTGCCCAGATGCCGGCTACGTTTTTTGTTTCAACAGGGTTCATGAGCACCGAAAAGGTTTTCGCGCATGATGAAAACGAGAAGCGCGAGTTTCCCAAAATGATGTGGGATGATTTGCGCGCTTTGCAAAACGAAGGCTTTGAAATCGGTTCTCATACGGTCAATCATGCCGACATGGGTGCGCTTTCGCAAGAAAAGTTAGAAAGCGAACTACACAACTCTTTAATAACCTTGAATGATGAATTAGGCGAACGGCCTCGCGCTTTTGCTTTTCCCTACGGCAAGCCACGCAATGTGCCGTTGCGGGCCATTGGCGCCGCACGCCGCGCCGGTTATTATGCGGCGTTTTCGGCTTATGGCGGCGATAATCGTCCCGGCGCCGATTTATTTCGTTTGCGCCGCATAGATGCAGGTAATGGCCTGATGAATCATACCGCCTGGCAGGCACGCTTAGCCGGTTTCGACCCTGATTTCTGGCGTTACAAAAGCAAGCATGGCGCATTCTAAAATGGTGTATAAGAAGTAGGACTTGGGTCGAAACAGAAGAACGTCAATTCCCGCGCCGGGTGCCCAAAGGGCACCCGGCGCGGGAATGACGAGCCTTGTTTTTCTTACTTAGATGAATTTCTATACACCCTTCAAGGCCACAATTCTTATGAAAATTCTACACGTTGTCGGGGCACGCCCTAACTTCATGAAAGCCGCCCCCGTAATGCGCGCCTTCTCTGCACACGAAGGCATCATGCAATCATTGGTGCATACCGGACAGCACTACGATGCCAACATGTCTGATGTCTTTTTCGAGCAACTGGGCCTGCCTCGCCCTGATTTCGATTTAGGCGTTGGTTCCGGCTCTCATGCCGTGCAAACCGCTCATGTTATGCTGCGCTTTGAGGAAGCCGTGCTAAAAGACCGGCCCGATTTGGTGATGGTGTATGGCGATGTGAATTCGACCGTAGCCGCTACTTTAGTCTGTGCGAAATTAGGAATCCCCATAGCACACGTTGAAGCAGGGCTGCGCTCCTTCGACCGCACTATGCCCGAAGAAATCAACCGCTTAATGACAGATCAAATTGCCGATTTATTATTCACGCCTTCGAGCGAGGGCGATGACAATCTATTGCGCGAAGGCATTGCCCCCGAACGCATTCATTGTGTCGGCAACGTGATGATTGACACCTTAGTGCGTCTTTTGCCTAAAGCGCAGGCGCGCTGGCCGCAACTATCAGCGGAATTGGGCCAAAGCCTGCCTGGCTTTGAAGCGAATGGAGGTTATGCCTTGCTAACTTTGCATCGCCCCTCTAATGTCGATCATCCTGATGGCCTGCGTGATTTAATGGCGGCTCTTGAAGAGTTAGCTGAGGAAATGCCTTTGCTTTTTCCAATTCATCCACGCACGCGTGCTCGTTTGCAAGAATGGAATTTGCAGCCGCGCCAAAAGAATGTGCATCTGATGGAGCCTGTGGGCTACATTGATTTCTTGGCCTTGCAACAAAACGCGCGCTTAGTCATCACCGATTCGGGCGGTGTGCAAGAAGAAACCACGTTTTTAGGTGTGCCCTGTTTGACAGCGAGAGAGAATACTGAACGGCCCGTGACAGTCACGATAGGCACCAATATTCTGGTTGGTGAAGACCGCCAGAAACTGCGCGATGAAGCACGCCGCTTATGGAAAGAGGGCATTAGCAATCATCAAATTCCGCCGTTATGGGATGGGCGCGCCGGCGAGCGCATCGCTGCCATCACCATTCCGTGGTTACAGGAAAATCAAAAATCATGCTAAGCGTTGAGAAAATTACCACGCTTGAAGGCTTCACAGTTCTCAGTTCAGAGTGGAATGAACTCTTAGATCGCAGCGTCGCGAATACTATAACGCTAAGGCACGAGTGGCTCACCACCTGGTGGGATATATTTGGTGAAGGCCGCGAGCTTTGCATCATTTTGGTGCGCGACAACGGCACTTTAATCGGCATCGCGCCTTTACTGAAGCGCCGCATTATGCAATTCGGCCTGCCACTCCAAAGGTTAGAATTTTTAGCCTCCGGTGAAGACCAGGCCGATGAAATCTGCTCCGATTATCTCGATTTCATTTTGGAAAAAGGCAGGGAAGACGAAGCGTTCACCGCCATTTTCGGCTATTTAAACGAAGATCATAGCTGGGATGAAATCTTGCTTAAAGAGATGCCGGCCAGTTCACCCACATTCGCTGCTCTCAGCAAAGAGTGTGAGACAGGCAGCATCAAGTGCGAAATTGAAGACGATGGCGAATCGGTTTTTCTGCCGTTAAACCAAACCTGGGAATCGCTGGTAGAAAGCCGGTCACGCAAACTGCGCAGTCAGATTCGATATGAAGAGAGAAAGGCCCAGGCTATAGAAAACACCTTTCATGTAGTGCGGGATGAATCGTCGTGGGACGAAGCCTTTGCCATTTTCATGAAACTTCACCAAAGCGTATGGACGGCGCGTGGCGAACCGGGCGTTTTCGCCAGCGAAAAATTCACACGCTTTCATCAACAACTGGCCGCCAAACTGTTGCCTTTAGGTTTTATGCGGCTTTTTCAGTTGCGTTGCCAGGATCAAACTGTGGCTTCGCTTTATGTTTTCATCTATGACAATAAAGCCCTTTTTTATCAAAGCGGCTTTGCCGCGGATTCGCTGGTGCACTCGCCGGGCAATGTAGTTCGCCACAGGGCCATTCAACATTCAATGAATGAAGGCCTGAGTGAATGGGATTTCCTCAAAGCCGAACCAGATAGTTACAAATATCGTTGGAGCCAGCATACGCGGCCTTTGAAGAAAATCCGTATCGCAAAGCCGCAGGCCAAAGAAGCTATGCGCGCTACGGCTCATAACGTTGTTGATGGCTTACGACGTATCAAGCGCGCTCTGAAAAAATAATGAAAATTGTCATTGCGCGCAACGAGCGCCAGTTGCTTCCGCATGTCGCTGCCTGGGATGATTTGTCCAATCATGCGGTTGAGCCGAATGTTTTTTACGAATCATGGCATCTGCTTCCAGCCTTGCGCACTTTTGGCGGCCAATTTCGTTTTGTGCTGGTTTATGCGCCACAAAAAGGTAGCAAACAGCCTGTGTTATGCGGCTTTTTCCCCTTAGAGCGCAAGCGGCGCTACAAAGGCTTGCCGTTTCGCACTCTGGCTTTATGGAAACACGATTACGCTCATATATGCACGCCCTTAGTGCGTGCAGGATATGAAAAACCGTGTCTGGAAGCCCTGCTCGACTGGCTGCGTGAAGAAAGCAAGGCTGCTTTGCTGGCAATGGAAAGTGTTCGCGCCGATGGGCCGTTTCATCTGCAATGGACGGAAGTTCTCCATAAGCGGGCCGCATTGGGCTTTACCGACGAGATTTATTCTCGTGCGCTTTTACAACCACCAATACAACCATCGGCTCCAGTTAGCGAAGCCGAAGAATACCTGCGTGGCGCGCTTTCGCGTAAGCGGCGTAAGGAATTGAAGCGCCTGGAGAATCGTTTGGGCGAAATGGGCACGCTGGCTTATGAAACTTTGACGGATAAAAGCGATGCGGCCTTGTGGATTGAGCAGTTTTTACAACTCGAAGCCTCTGGTTGGAAAGGCCGCGCGGGAACCGCCTTTGCCAATGAAGAAAGCCACCGAATGTTTTTTCATGATATAGCTATGCAGGCTTTTGAGCGCAATCGCCTGATGCTGTTGGCTTTGAAGCTAAACGGCAAGCCCTTAGCGATGAAATTCAACCTGTTGTCTGGTGAAGGCGCTTATGCCTGTAAAATTGCTTTCGATGAAGAATACGCCCGCTTTTCGCCGGGTGTTTTATTGGAATTGGACAACATCCGGCGGCTGCATGAATGTGGAGGTTCAAAGCAAGAAATGAACACGCGCTGGATGGATTCTTGTGCTATTCCCGATCATTTCATGATCAATCGCTTGTGGACAGAACGGCGCCTGATTCAAAATTCGGTGCTCTCAACCGGTAAGTTTTCCGGCGATTTGGTAGTTTCGTTGTTACCGTTGTTACGGTTCGCCC
>DASWNL010000283.1:0-1606 GCA_036399215.1 Abditibacteriaceae bacterium | reverse complement strand
ATACAGCGTCAAAACTTGGCATTCGCTATCGTATTGAGCAGTTACATGCTTTTTCAGCTTGGTTCGTTGCTGCGCGATTACTGGTCGGGGAATAGCAGCGTTCCTATCACCCTGGTGTGGGTTTCCCTCTTTTGCTGCGGCGGAGCTATAATAACGATGCCTTTTAGTATGTTGGGCTTTTGCACCACTTATGAGATAGACGAAGACGGCATCACGCAACACACACCCTGCTTAGCCCCGGTGCGAGTTACCTGGAACGAAATAGAAGAACTGCGCTTGCGCATGTTTGGCCTTCAAATCAAGGCCAAGAACCTTCGCAGACCATTGCGAATCAGTGTTCACCTCAATGGTTTTAACCAATTATGGAAAATCATTGAAGAAAAGAGTGGCTACCGCGCACTTTAACTGCAAATTAAGAGCGAAAGCGCCCCGCAAATTGCGGGGCGCTTTTGTTTATGCCTGGCTCAAATTAAAAATCGGCGCCTTCAGCAATGGTTTTGAAGCGCTGCAAATCTTCGGCAACTTGATTATCCGGGTCAGCAAATAGCTTGGCCACAGCTTCACCTAATGCGCCGGCGGGTGGCGTGTATTCGATACCCGCAACAACACGAGTCTGGTTGTTGCCTTCGTCGTGAAACGTGACAGCACCATGCGTTTCCACATTACCACCTGTGCTTTTCCACGAAATTTTCCAATCTTCTTCAACCGTCAAAATCTCAGCGTCCCATTCGGCATGTGTGCCCAGCGGGCCTTTGCTTTTCCAGTGCGAGGTGTTCGGCCCCGTAATCTGCACGCTTTCGATGTTATTCATGAAGCGTGGAAAGTTTTCAAAGTTCTTCCAATAAGCAAATACCTTATGCACCGGCGCGTTGACAACGATTTCTTTTACAATGGTTCCCATAGTGTCTCCTTTGGCAGTCAGGCTTTGCGGTTGCAAGCAAAGTGCCGGAAGAGCAGCGGCAGACGACTATCCGTCTCCTGCCAATGGCTCGAAAAATGAAACGCGGCGGGAGAATTAATCTCCCGCCGCGTTCTGCTGCACCACTGCTGTCTGCCTACTGCCGTCCGCCTACGGATTTAAATAGCCGCGCAATTTGCGATGCAATTGGTCGCGTCCACGCGCCAAACGGCTTTTAACCGTCCCCGTCGGCACGCCCAAAATTTGCGCGATAGTATTGACTTCCATGCCCTGAAAGTGATGCATCACGATAACGGCTTTATGATCGTTAGACAAGGTTTGCACAGCCTGGCGAACGCGACGTTGCAGTTCCTCTGTGCTAAGCGTTTCTTCCGGCAAGCGCCCGGTTGTCCCCAGGTCAGGAAATTCCATCGGCTCAGCGTTACCTTCATCCGTAACACGCGGAGTGTCCATGCTTTGAAAACGCACGCGCTTTTTGCGGCGCGCACGGTCGCGGCACAGGTTTAAAGCAATGCGATACAGATATGTCGAAAACGCTTCATCGGCGCGCAAAGTCGGTAACGCGTCGTTAAGGCGCATGAACACATCCTGGGTCACGTCCTGAGCATCGTCGTGATCGCTCAGCATTCCATAAACCGCATTATAAATGCGGCGATGATAAAGCTGGTAAATCTCCTCAAAGGCTTT
>DASWNL010000282.1:0-7528 GCA_036399215.1 Abditibacteriaceae bacterium | reverse complement strand
CTTGCTTTGATTCCACTGGATAATCGGCCTTGTAACGTCCGTTTTCCTCAACAAATTGGTGCCATTGGCGCATCGGAATTACTGGTTCCGCCGAATGAAACTTTGGGCTATTTCACCACGCCTGGTGAGCCAAAGTCACTGGCGCGCTGGCTGGAACAACTTCCTGAAATCGAAGGACTTATCGTTTCCTCTGATATGCTGGCTTATGGCGGTTTAGTCGCCTCACGACGCGGCCAATTGCCGCTGTCAGAAGCCCTCGAAAATTTGCAGGTTATTAAAGAGTGGCACCAGTCGCGTCCCCAGACACCGATTTACGCTTTCAGCATTCTGATGCGTCTGGCCGTCACAATGGAATCAGAGGAAGCGGCAGCGAATTACTACAACATCATGCGTTACGCGCGCTTAGCCGATGAAGCTGAGCGTTTTCATTCTGAGCATTTGCGTAATGAACTGGAAAACGTGACCGCGCAGATTCCGCCCCAGGCTTTAGGAGATTACCATGCGGCGCGTTCGCGCAATCACGCCATCAATCTTCAAATGATCGAGTGGCTTTCGCAAGATGTGTTTCAATACTTGCTCATCACTCAGGAAGATGCCGCCGAGTTTGGCTTGCACCGGCAGGAGCAGGAAAAGTTGCTGGCGCGTGCCCAATCTTTGGGTGTGAGCGACAAAATGTCACTCCATCCCGGTGCTGACGAAGCGGCCCTCACGTTATTAGCACGCCACTGGAATGCCCCGGTGCGCTTTCGTGTTCACTGGTCGAACCCCGCGCACGCGCAGCACATCGCGCCTTTTGAAGACCGGCCTTATGAACGGGCTTTGCAGGAGCATATCCAAGCCATGCAGGGCACGATTGTCGACGGCGGAAATCAAAAGCACGACGCCGATTTTGAATTATTCGTCAATGCGCCAGTTGGCGGCTATCAAAAAGATGAAACTGAGGCTCAACGCACTGCACGCGTGGGTCAGGTAGAAGCCTTTGTCAATGCCATGCAAATCGCGCTTGATGATGGGCGGCGCGTGGCTTTATGCGACGTAGCCTTTCCCAATGGCGCCGATAATTTACTGATGAACGAACTCGACCAGCGCCGTTTATTGGGCAAAATCGCCGTTTTCGACGCGTGGAACACAGCAGGCAACACGACCGGCACCGTTCTGGCGCAATGTGCCGCGCTTTTGCGCGGCGGGCCGGAGCAGGGCTTTGTCAACACCTCAAAACTCAATCGCCAATTCTTGTTGGAGCGATTAGTTGATGATTGGTGCTATCAATCAGGCGTGCGCTCTCGCATTGAAAAAGCTGCGCGCGAATCCGGCATTTCTCCCTTAAATATGGGCGAAGCCGGCGAACTGATTGAAGCGCAAACGCGCCGCGAACTCAAAGGCTTCGCCCAGGCCTTAGCCCATCGTCACTTCGCCAGCCGCCTGACAAAATGTGAAATTTCACTGCCGTGGATGCGAAGTTTTGAATGCGATGTGCGGGTGGAAATGGCTTGAACTAAGATTATCTACATGAAAACAATCTTTTTAATTCATCACTTTTAGGCACTTCGCCTAAAGGAGATGAAAATGAGTCGTTCTTACCGCCATACGCCGAAATGTAGTTGGTCTCGCCACGATAGTGAAAAGGCAGACAAAAAGTTGTGGCATCGCCGGATGCGAGCTGCTATCCGTGCCCGATTGCACAATGCAAACCCAGATGAAGTTTTGTTACCACTCGATAATGAAATTGGGAATGTTTGGTGCTTTTACAAGGATGGCAAGTTCCGCTTTGATCCGTATGAGCATCCGAAATGGATGCGTAAATGAACAAGGGACAGGCATTTCGCCTGTCCCTTTAGTTTTAGAACCAACTTGGATTTTGGGAGTAGCAGAAACAAAAGAGCCTTGTCATTCTTCGCTGCGCTCGGAATGACAAGGCTCTTACTTTTCGCCCAAAATGAGACTTTTTACTCAGGCTATTAAAGTTGTTCCACATCTACCCAGGCTTTAGTTTCCTGGCTTTTTTCAACGGCATCGAGAGCGACGTTGACTTGCGCGGCGGCGCGGAAATCGGGATGAGTGCTTTTGCCTTCGGCGTGCGCATTAAGCAAATCGTAAACGGTGTTGATAAACGAATGCTCGTAGCCGATAATATGGCCCGGTGGCCAGTAGGCGCCGGCATAAGGCTGGCTGGATTCCGTCGCGTAGATGGTGCGGAAACCACGACGGTCTTCAGGGTCTTCATTGTTGAAATACTCCAACTCGTTCATGCGCTCGAAGTTGAAGGCGACACTGCCTTTTTCGCCGTTAATTTCAAAAGTGTTGAAGTTTTTGCGGCCCACGCCAAAGCGTGTGGCTTCAAAGACACCCATCGCGCCGTTGCCAAAGTAGCCGATAAACGCTGTGGCATCATCAACCGTCACTTCGCCCATTTCTGTTGTGGCTTTGGCGGCCAGACCTTCGGCGCCGGTTGCGGCGGCTTGCAGAGGACGCTGCTTGATGAAAGTGTGCGTCGTGCCGGTTAAGGTCGTGACATTGCTGCCAAGCAAATACTGGCCTAAATCTAAAATGTGCGCGCCGATGTCTCCCAAAGTGCCACTGCCGGCAATCTCTTTTTGCAGACGCCAAACCAGTGGGAAATTGGGGTCGGCAATCCAATCTTGCAGATAACGGGCGCGGAAATGGTAAATCTTGCCTAAGTCTCCGTTTTCGATCATCTTTTTGGCTAAAGCAATGGCCGGAACGCGGCGATAATTGAAGCAAACCATGTTTGGCACGCCAGCTTCGTTAACAGCCGCCAGCATTTGCTTGGCTTCGTCTCCGGTATTGCCGAGAGGCTTTTCACAGAAAACGGTTTTGCCGGCTTGCGCGGCGGCAATCGCCATCGGCATATGCTCATTGCCGGGGCTGGAAACATCAACAATGTCAATGTCGGGGCGCTCTATCAGCTTGCGATAATCGGTTTCGTAGCCTTGCCAGCCAAACTCATCGGCAGCGCGTTTGACATTCGCTTCGTTGCGCCCGCAAATGGCACGCATAACGGGGGTAACAGCCACATCGGGAAAGAATTTTTCGACTTGACGGTAAGCGTTTGAGTGCGTCTTGCCCATGAAAGCATAGCCAATCAGGCCGATGCCAACTTCTTTTTTCGCCATGAAAATATCTCCTGTAACAATGATTGTAGGGGCGCCGGGTGCCCTCTGGGCGGATTGCGCCCTCTTTAAATGTAGGAGCGTTGTTATGCCCTTACATTTCTCAAACATCTAAATCGCCTACAAGTCGGCGAAAACGGCTGATTTCGTCATCGGCATCTGGCGAGGGAGGCTCATCAAACGGTGGCTCCGGCGCCATGCCCTCAGTGAAATCATCACTTTGGTCATCTTGATTATCGGCTGCGACGATGTCCTCCATGTCCACCAAGGCGTTCAAAGCGTTGCCCGTAGCGAAAATTGGACAGCGGGCGCGCACCGCCAGGGCGATAGCATCCGAAGGCCGGGCATCAATGAGCAAAGCTCCATTAGGAGTGTCGAGTTCGATAGTGGCGAAAAACGTATCGTCCTGCAAATCGTTAATAACCACCCGCATAATGCTGCCCTGCGCCATGTGTATGGTTGTCAGCATTAAGTCGTGCGATAAAGGGCGTGGCGGCAGGGCGCCTTCAAGTTCAAGGGCGATGGCGCGAGCTTCGCCCGGCCCAATCCAAATGGGGAGCACTTTTTGCCCGTCCAAATCTTTCAACAAGACAACTTTATTTTGTCGGTGGTCAAAAGCCACCGCTTCAACGATCAGGCGCAACATGAACGACAACTTCCCTTCGATGTGACATGATTTTGACAGCTTAAACTGCGGTTTTCCACTCCGCCCCGCGCGCCTCACAATACTGGCGATGGCGTGCTAAGGCTTCCTGCAACTCTTCAAGAGAATCGCTACCAAACTTTTCGAGTAGGGCATCGGCCATGACAATAGCAACCATAGCCTCGCCAACTACACCGGCTGCCGGCACTGCGCAATAATCGCTGCGCTCGACGTGGGCGCCGGTTGCTTCACCCGTTGTCATATTGACTGACGGCAAGGCTTTCATCAAAGTCGAAATCGGCTTCATCGCTACGCGACAAACTAAAGGTTCGCCATTGGTTACGCCGCCTTCGAGACCACCGGCATTATTGGATGAACGCTCTAAGGGGTTGCCAACAGTAAAGGGGTCATGCACCTGTGAACCACTGCGCCGCGCCGTTTCAAACCCCAAGCCGATTTCTACGCCCTTCATAGCGTGAATGCTCATCAAAGCGCCCGCCAGTCGGCCATCCAACTTGCGATCCCACTGGATATGACTGCCCAGGCCAACCGGTAAGCCATCTACGACCACTTCAAACACGCCACCGACTGTATCGCCTGCCTCACGCGCCTCATCAATGCGCGCTTCCATCTGCTGAGTCACCTCGGCATCTAAACAACGCACCGAAGAGGCATCCGCCGCTTCGTTGATTTCGCGGGCCGGCGGAATGCTGCCGGGTAGAACACCGGACTTTAGTTCTTGCGGTCGCACGCCGCCAATTTCCAAAACGTGACTACCAATAAATACGCCGCACTCTTCAAGCAGGCGCCGCGCTAAAGCACCGGCTGCTACGCGCATGGTCGTTTCGCGCGCGCTGGCGCGCTCCAAGATATTACGCATGTCTTCGACGCGATACTTGATGCCACCTGCATAATCAACATGGCCGGGTCGTGGCACTTCAATCGGGCGGCGCTTGACGTTGTCGTGCGGGTAGGGCGGGACGGGCGCCGGGTTCATTACATCAGTCCACGAATCGTAATCACGATTGATAACAGTCAGGACTATGGGTGAACCAATGGTGAAACCATGCCGCACACCGGCTGAAATTTGCGCGCGGTCGGTTTCGATTTTCATGCGCCCGCCGCGCCCATAACCTTTTTGGCGGCGGGCCAGTTGATGATCAATTTGTTCGGCCAATAAAGGCACCCCGGCGGGCAAGCCTTCAACAAGTGTGGTAAGCGCCGGCCCATGCGATTCTCCGGCGGTAAGAAAGCGAAAGTGCATGACAATTCTGAATACGTTGCTTTTTGCAGTGTAGCAAAAGAAATGATGAAATTTGGGCAGAAAACAAAAACAGGAAACAAAAAGAACCCGGCGCTGAGATGCGCCGGGTTCTTTGGAGGCCAGAATCGTTACGTTCCGGGAACAGGCTGTGTATCGTCCAAGCGACGCAGTTCACGCGCCGTTAAGAAGATTATTAAGTCCTCATCGCGCTCACTTTTGTCAAGGCTCTGGAACAATTTGCCAATGATAGGAATATTGCCCAGGAATGGAATCTTTTGTCTCGTGTTTTGAATGGACTTGTTACGTAAGCCACCCAAAGCGATAGTGTCGCCGTCACGCACAATGGCGACGGTTTGAATAGTCTGTGAACTAACGGTAGGAATTGGGTTGCTGGGTGTCGGCGTGCCTTGTTGTTGCACTTGAGGCTGCATCAGAACAGTGATAGTGCCATCGCCATTTATAGTGGGTGCCACCGTGATGCCAATACTGGTGAAAATCTGAAATGGCACTTGAGCAGTGGCGATCACATTGTTGCCGCCGCCATTACCTGGGTTAATCGCGGCCTGTGGCAATAGCACAGTCGTGACAGTCGTAGATTGTAGGCTGGCCGTCAAGTTGTTGATAGCAACCACGCGGGGAGCTGTTACAATTTTTGCACGGCTGTTACTAACTAACGAGTTCAGGGTTGCCTGAAAGTTGCGTGAAACAATACCAACATTAAAGTTACCTGTTACGTTATTAGGGTTCGTTGTCGCGCTAAGTGTAAAGGGCAGAGCCGAACCGGAGAAATCTATGCCAAAAAATTTGGCGTTGGAATTACTCAGCGTTACAAATTGAGCTTCAATTTCTACCTGTCGCAATGGCTGGTCAATTAATTCAATCAACTGTTGCAGTTCTTCGACGGCTTCAGCGGTGCCGCGCACCAAAAGTGTGTTTTGCGCATCAATGGCTACCATTGAGTCAATGCCTTCGGGTAGTTCAAACACACCGCCACCGCCTTGCCCACCTTGGCCTCCCTGTCCCTGACCCTGTCGCCCTCCCTGTTGGCCCTGTTGGCCCTGCCGACCACCAAACTGGGGATTAGCCTGCATCCAAGGCGTTCCAATCGGACGTTGCGCCCACGGATTGGAGTTAGAAACAAGGTTGCTCCAAGAGTTATCCTGTTGCATGTTAAAGTTGCCCTGGAACAGCGGTGCGTTCATCATTGGAGCACCCTGCATCGCACCCTGCATACCTTGTTGAGGAAGATTAGCCCCAGCGAAGGGAACGCCGTTGGAAACGCCACGCATCATGTAGGAACCCGCCATATAAGGCCCGTAACCGTGCTGCCCATAGCCTTGAGGCCCATAAGGCGCGCCGTAAGGGCCATAGTTTGCCGCTTGATTCTGTCCTGCATAGGGATACGGATAGGCTCCAGGATAATTTGTCGCTCCTGGGCGGTTGGCATAGGTGCTGCCATTAAGCAAGTTACCATCTTGCAACTGAACTGGCCGCAAAGTGCGCGTGTCGGAAGCCTCCCTTTTAACGGCGTTAGAACGGTCTGTCCACCAGTCTGGTCCATTATTGGCCGGGTCAAGCCAGTGCGCAATCATAGTCGCCGTGACATTTTTGATTTTGATGACATTGGTTGACTTACCGCGTTTTTTGGCGGCGCTTTCCGTGCCGATTAAATCAGGGATGCCTTGGAAATTATTGGTATTCGGCACGCGAAATGTGCCGCCAGGGCCGGATTCAAATTCAATGTCCGTCACGGGAGGAAGCGGAAAGGGATTGGCCGGCACTTCGCTGCCGGCACCGGTTCCCGGCCCGCCTTGGCCGGACGTGCTTGAAGTGTTGTTTCCATTTCTTGCTGCATTGCGATAACGCGCTTGCAGTTCGAAAGGAAGCTCTTCTAAAACGCGCGTAATAACGTATTGCTCGCCACGCCGTCCCCAGAAGAGGCCGGCATCGGACGCGACACGCTCAATGGCTTCATCGGCTGTGACGTTTCTGTAGCGCACAAACTTCAGCGTGCCGCCAACATCGCCTTTAATAGAAATCTCGACATTGCCCAACTTGGCGATTTGGATTAGCAAATCCGTGACGGGAATGTCCTGAAATTCGATTTCAATTTGCTGCTTCAGCATTGATTTCATTGCCAAGTCGCCGCCATTGTTCAAGTCCGCCGGAATCGGCATATTGGCTGCAGGAGGCGCGGGCACCTGCGCCTGACTGACGGGTGCTAATAGCAACGGCGAAACGCCGAGTGCGGTCAGTGAGGCCATGTGGGCCAAAGTCTTTTGTGTTGGATGTAATGAAGTCAGCGTTGAACGCATGAACTCTCCTCTATTCGCCTAAGAACTCAATTCCCCTAAGCTCCCCTAAGGAAACGTGCAGCATACTGGAAACCATAGGCTTCCTGCAACCAATAAGATGAGAAGTGCTGGAATGTCCAGCACTTCTTTCACTTTCTTCTCTATTACGTAACTATAAATTGTCGGGCTTTCAGAA
>DASWNL010000281.1:0-2841 GCA_036399215.1 Abditibacteriaceae bacterium | reverse complement strand
TTAGCCCACAGCGGGCAGTTGGCACCGGCCCTCGATTTGTTGGCAAAAGCGCGCCAACAGTGGGCTGCCAGCCCTTTTGTATTATTCAACCAGGCGATCATCGCGTTGCAGGCGCGGCGCTATCCTCTGGTGCTGGAAGCTGTTGCAGAACTCGAAAAAACGTGGCAGCAGAATTCGCGCATCGCTCATTCGTATCATGACGAAGCGATGACACTGCGCGGTTTAGCACAGCTTTACTTAGGCCAGTTACCTGAAGCCCGTGCCACTCTGGAAGCTGCCGCCAGCCATACAGTTCAAGCCGTTGAGGCGGCAACTTCCAGTGCTTCCAACAACTCTGCGAAACATCAAAATCAATCACCAGATGCTTTTACAGTGCCGACTCCAGAAGATATTGATATTGAAGGAACAAACCGGAGCCGTTCCACAGCCGAAGCGGACAGCTTAGACCACATTACGGCCAGCGAAGCGGCTTATTCCACTGCGGGCACACTGGAAGGCAAAGTGACGGATGCTGATGCACTATGCAACTTAGCCATTGTAGAAGCGGCTCAGGGCGAGGCCAACCGCGCCATTTCCCGCCTGAGCGCTGCCCTGCGCTTGCAGCCGGGACATACGCACATTTTGAATAACTTAGGTGTTTTGGCCTACGAGAGTGGCAACTATTCGCGCTCCGCTTACTTTTTGCAAATGGCGCGTAGCATCGAAGAACACACCGGCCATCGTGAGCCGATCATCGCGAACCATCTGGGTGTGGCTCTTTCTTCAATGGGCCAATTAGAAGAAGGGTTGGAGCAGTTGCAACAGGCCGGTGGCCAGGAGCGCGCCGAGTTTGAAGTGTTTTATAATCTGGGCCGGGCTTATATCGAGCGTGGCTCACCCGATAAAGGCGTTGAATACCTGCGCCAGGCCTTTCAAATTAATCCCAATCATCCCGATGTGCATGTAGTTCTGGCCGCCGCCTACTTGCTGCGTGGGCGCACGCAGTTTTATGCCGAAGCCAAAAAGCATTTGCTGCGCGCCTTGCAGTTATCACACAATCATCGCGCGGGCATGGCCGATCTGTCAATGCTCTTAATGGAAGAGGGCGATGGCGAACAGGCTCTGAAAATTGTGCGGCAATCGCTTAAAGTAAACCCCCACAGCACCGAAGCGATGGTAGTGTTGGGCCTTTTGACTATGGAAGCGGGTGGACAGCAGCAGTGGGCACAGGCCGGCACTTTTTTTGAAAATGCGCTACGCATGAGGCCTGACCTCATCGCGTGCTTGTTCAATATGGCCTTGTGCCAGTATATGATTGGTATGCGCGATGCCTCGGCGAAAATCCTCGAAAGCGTAACCGCGCATGACCCTTCCATCTCGCCGGCATATTTTCTGATCGGCATGGGTCACGCCGAAGCCGGGCGCTATCAGGAAGCGTTGTGGGCGTGGAATACAGCTTCGCAATACGAGCAAAGCAACGCCGAACTCGAAGCTAATATTGCTTTTGTGCATTATCAGCGCGGCGACTTTAAACTCTCAGCCAAACATTACTTGAAAGCTCATCATATCATTCCCACCGACGCCGCTATTTTAGGCGCACTGGGCTTGACTTTCGCCCGCGCGCAAATGATGCGCGAGGCCATCGATGCTTTCACGCGTAGCCTGTCTATATCACCCCACAATCCAATTACGCATTCCAATCTGGGCCTGGCTTTCTATCTGGTCAAGATGGTAGAAAAAGCCGTTGAAGAATGGCGCCTGGTATCGCAACTGGACAGGGGTTATGCCGAGCGGCGCGGCGACGAGATGCAAAAATCCTTCGATGATTCGGTTGTGTGTTTGCGGCCCCTGGATTGGCGCTCTCGTATCATCCGCCTGGCGCCGATGCTGCCACATCCGCACACCCGTTTATTACCAGGCCACAACGCCCGCGCTTACCGGCCTGCCATTGCCGACCCGGCGCTCTTGGAAGTGCAGAAAATCAAAGCGGAACTCGAACGCACCAACCGCGTTCTGGCCTGGATGAACATCAAACATTAAAAAAAGCAATCAGGAATAAACGTCATGGAAAAATGGAAAATTGCCGTTATTGTGGCTTTGCTTGCCGCTTTGCCGGCTTACAGTTACTTTCAGTCTGCCCCGCCTCAAGGGCCGAACCCCGAAACTTCGCCAACCGATTCACCGGCGCCTGGCAAGAAAGAAGCGGCGCCGCCCCCGGCACATATGCAAGTCTGGTGGGGCAAGAAACCGCCGTCATTCAGTTTCCCGAAAAATTTATGGGCGAATACGGACAAGCCCCTTAAATTAGAAGAATTGCGCGGCAACGTCGTGCTGTTGGAATTGTGGCGCGCCAATTGTATCCACTGTCAAGAAGCTGCGCCCATTGTCGAAAGTTATGCCGAACGCTTCAAAGGCTCTGGCTTGCGTGTTGTTGGCGTGCATTGCTCGGCGGAAAAAGGCAGCATTGAATATGATTGGGCCGCAGTGCAAAAGGCCATGAAGACTTATGGCATCAAATATCCTGTCGCCTTCGACGAAAAGCGCACAGTTTTCGATTTGTTCAAAGCGAAGAAGTTTCCGACCTTCATTGTCATTGACCGCCAGGGCATCATTCGCTACGCTCACGAAGGCATGACGCCGGAATTGGGAGCAGAATTAGAAGCCGCCATCAAACAAGTGCTGGCCGGCAAAAACCCATCCTGGCCGCCCTTGAAGCGTGAACCCGTTGAAGACGCCGCCACTAAATTCGCACCGAACGCCAGTTAGGAAACCGAGACAAAAGAAGGGGAGACATGAAAGTTACTCATGTCTCCCCTTCTTTTGTCTTTTGTCTTTTGTCTTTTGTCTTTTGTCTTTTGTCTT
>DASWNL010000280.1:0-3994 GCA_036399215.1 Abditibacteriaceae bacterium | reverse complement strand
CCGCCTTTTCGTGTCGTGCGTGTCACCAAAGCTCCCTTAATTGATGGCGTGGTTTCGCCCAATGAATATAATGGCGCCGTTTTGCCTTTGGGAGAAACGCCGAGCCGCGACAAAATCCAAAAAGGGCCAGGCGCCGCGCGTCTTTCGCATGATGGGAAACGGCTCTACATCGCCGTTACGATTCCCTTAGAAACGCCCGGCAAAATTAAAGGCACAGGAGATTGGGGCGCCGCCGATGCCGTTGAAATCGTCTTGCGCTGGCACAGCGCATTGCCCGCCACGCCGCATGGCCCAACCTTTGTTTTGCAAGGCTTCGCCGATGGCCGCAGCATTCAATCCGCCGCTGCTGGTGCGCCCGCAGAGGCCATGACAAAACTGCAAAAAGGCATCGGTTATGCGGCGAAAACAGACGCTAATTCATGGACTGCCGAATGGTCAATTCCCCTGGCCGAAGCGGGCCTGAATTTTCAACCGGGTCTGACTTTAGGCTTTAACATCGGCGCACGGCGTTTGGAATCGGATGATTGGCTGGTCTGGACGGGCACCAACCGCGAAAACTGGCGACTTGATGGTGCGGGCCGGATTATTCTGGACTAAACCATTGAAAATAGAACACGGAGCTTCGCTACACAGAAACAACACAGATTTACACAGATAGAAAAAGATGTTTAAAGTCAGTTGGATTTATTCTTTCGTTTCCAAAGGCTGTGCTTATCTGTGCCGTTTCTGTGTAGCGAAGCTCCGTGTTCTATTCAGAACTTAACCCTTCCAAAAACAAAGGCTTTAAATGCCTCTCGTAGAGGTTGTGAGTGACATTACGCGCTACGACTTCTTGGTGCGTTTCGAGCATCTGCAAATAAGCGTCGCCTTTTTGCGCGGCGATTTTATAGCCAACGTGAATTAACTGGCGCAGGCTGGGGTTAAAAAGCGGATTGGTTTGGTCATGGCGCAGGGCGCCGGTGAACTGTTCGCTTGTCCAACGATTTACTTCTTCCGCCGCCGGCAATTTAGCGGGGTCAATATCAATTACGCTGGCATAGGGCGCACATAACGCCTCTTGCTTTTCTAACGCTTTGGCGTAAATCTCTTTCGCCATCTGTAAACCGTCGCCATCCGCTTCGGCTAAACCGATGACTTCTTCAAGCCAACTGGTGCCAGCGGTTTTGATGTGCAGTCCGGCATCGTAGCGTTTTAAAGCGCGGCGAATCGGTGCGTAAATAGAGAACTTGTCGCTGCCCGAATGCACGCTGAGTTTGAGGTTTTGCGGCAGATTATATTTTTCTATGGCATAAGCAATGACGGCTAAATCATCGTTGAACTCCCGTTCAAATTGCGCCACGTCGCCCACATAATCAACGCCCTTGTTAAAGCGCCCGGTGAACTTGGGCGCAATGGTTTGCAAAGGCAGATTTTCATCGCTGAGGGCCGCTAAAATAATTAGTAATTCCGGCGGCGTTTGCGGGCTGTCGGTTTCGTCCATCGAAACTTCAGCGATGAAATTTCCCTGTCCTTTTTTCGACTCGATATAGCGATAAATCCTCCCCGCTTCTTGAACAGCGAGCAGGAACTTGCGCGCCACGCGCTCCACTTCATCGCGTGATATTTGCAAAGGAGTTTCAAGGCCGGAAACCGCAACTTCTCCAACTAACTCCCCATGCCTCGCGACAAACGATTGCACATCATTTTCGTCTGCGGCCTGACCAATGAAATCCGCCACATCAAGCGTGAAAAAATCACTGGAATTCAAAAAGCCATCAACCGTTTTTAAGCCGATATGATCAGCATCCACATGAAACGGTTTGTTCCATTTCAACGTTTGCACGGCGTTCTTTGCTGCCTCTAAAACGCTATCGGGCTGTGAGCCGATGGTAGTGTGTTCACGGTTGGACTTGTTCCAAACCGGAATCACTTCCACGCCGTGTTCGCCGATCAGTTGGCAGGCTTTTAATTGGGCTTTGGCTCCGTGCGCGAAGCGGTCGCCAACACCAAAGGTATATTTTTCGAGAGTGAGCATAAGTTAGAGTTTAGACGGCTTGAAGCGGGGAGGCAGGAGGCGGGGGGCAGGAGGCGGACGGCAGGAAGTAGAAAAATAAAAAGCACCGGAAGCATTAAATTTCTCCCGGTGCGTTCGATTGTTGTTACTGCCTCCCGTCTCCTGCCTCCCGCCTCCTGCTTTACGGTGCTTGTAAATGTAGTGTTAAAAACAAGAAGGCGGCTCCGAGCAGTTGTTGTCCCGTTTCTGGTTTGAGTGGCATACTGTGGCCTTCACCCTCGCCTTTAATTATCTGAACTTCAATACCTTCTTCTTTCAATCGCTTATAAAGACGCTCAGATTGGTCGAGTGGCACCAGAGGGTCAACTGTGCCGTGATAGATGAGCATTGGCACGGTTTTCTTATCCACAAAGGCAATCGGCGAAGCGTCCTTGTAGGCTTCGGGCGCTTCTTCGGGTGTTTTGCCGATAAGGCCTTGCACAAGGGCTACAGCAATAGGCGAAACATTGGCTGCTTCCGGTGTCAGCGTCAAATCCGTTGGGCCGAATAAATCAATCACGCAAGTGACGCGGCTTGAATACTGCGCCAAAGCTGCATCGGTGTTGTCGCGCGTCTCGCGTGTGCCCAGATGCGCCACTAAATGCCCACCCGCCGAAGCGCCTACAGCACCGATACGATTAGGGTCAATTTTGTATTTAGCGGCGTTAGCACGAATCCAGCGCACGGCGCGCTGCACATCATCCAACTGCGCCGGCCATTTGTTGGTGTTCTCTTTGACCAAACGATAATTAACTGAAAATGCCACAAAGCCGGCGTCGGCCAGGCCGCGACAAATGTCGGCGAACTCTTTTTTGTCGCCGCTTATCCAGCCGCCGCTATGAACGGCAATAATCGCCGGCAAAACGGCGTTTTGATTGGCCTTGCGATAAACATCCAGCTTCAACTGCTCGCCACCGGCTTCGCCGTAAACTACATCACGGTCAACCTGGGTTTCCTGCGCCGTGCCGCGCAAAGATGCACCGGCTACCAACAGCAACAGCGCCCCATAGCGCAGCAGATTTTTCATTTGCTTCATAATTACTCCTTCAAATTGCATCTGCCTTTTGACAGCGCGCCGTGTTGCAGGCTGCGATTATTTGCCGATAGTTCCGATACGCTGCACCACTTGATTAACCGCAACGGCTTCATTGAGCGATTTGTCGCGCGTGCGCACTTCAACTTCTCCTGTGTCTTTGGTGTTGCGACCCGCTACGATTTGAATGGGAATACCAAACAAATCGGCCTCGGCGAATTTGGCACCGGGACGCTCGTTGCGATCATCATAAAGCACTTCAATGTCTTGTGCCAGCAGTTCTTCATATAACTTTTCGGCAATGGCGCGTGTAGCATCGTCTTTTTCAAGTAACAATAAATGCACGTCAAAAGGCGCCACGTTTTGGGGCCAGATAATGCCATTATCGTCGCGATGCGCTTCGGCGATAGCGGCTACGATGCGCGAGACGCCAATGCCATAACAGCCCATTTCAAAAATCTGTCGCTTGCCGTTTTCATCTAAGAAACCGGCGTCCATCGCTTTCGAGTATTTATTGCCCAGTTTGAAAACGTGGCCCAGTTCAATACAGCGCGCTTCTTGCAAAGGCCCACCACCTTTGGGCGAGTTTTCGCCGGCTTTGGCCTCACGCAAATCAGCCCATTGCGTGACGGTAATATCACGCTCTACATCCACGCCGCGCAGGTGAAAGCCATCTTTGTTAGCGCCGGTTGTCATGCGTTTGCGTCCGCGCAAACTCTCATCGGCGATAACGGTTACCCCCCCGGCCCCCCTTGGTAAGGGGGGAGAAACTGCGCCGAGACTTCCGGGATGCGCGCCCAATAGAGTGAAAATTTCATCTGCTGTGGCCGGGCGCAACTGTCCGGCACCCAAAGCATTGACTAATTTGCTTTCATTCAATTGATGATCGCCGCGCATCAGAATGAGAACGGGCACCCCCCCGGCCCCCC
>DASWNL010000279.1:0-2121 GCA_036399215.1 Abditibacteriaceae bacterium | reverse complement strand
CCTCTTCCAATCAGGTTTGGGATTGGAAGAGGGCGTCAGCCCCGCTAAAAGATCAAAAAGCCCGCTTGACGGCGCAGGGAATTTTTTCTTTGCGGCAGCCGGCGGCAAAAGCATTGGCTTCTTTGAGGGTGGCAAAGCGATTCAAAAGCACAATGTAATAGCCGGGCCGCAACTTTTTATAATGGCTTGATGGGCGCACATAACCTTGCTTATGTTTGCCAATCCAAGTTTGGGCTTCGGCTTTGGTTTTGACCGAAGCGCCGATGGCAAAATAGGGCAAATGCGGTTGCGCGAATTCAACGCCGTCCCATTTGTAAATGTATTTTTTGGTGCGGCCCTCGTCGGTTTGCTCTTCTTCAATCATCAGGCGCCCGGCCTTATCGGTTTTATCCAGGCGCTGCATCACTCCGGTTTCGCCTTCGCCGCCCCAGTAGAATTCCTGCACCGTGTAGGGGCCGGAAAAGCCTTGCGGAAACACCAGCAAAACCCATTCGTGCCAGTGCGTATAGCCAAAGTGCATCAGCACAACCGGCCCCTGCTTTTTGGCTGGATAAAGCCAGCGCATTTTGATGTCATTAACATCCTTATCCTCAATGAACGGCACCGAGTTGACACGCTTCCACGAAGCGCCGCTTCTGGCAAAGACATCCAGCCAAAAGCGCGAAGGCAAAAGCGAGGGGCCGGTTGTAATATGCTCGCGTTGCACCGGGCCGGAGCGTTTTTCGATTCCCATGTATTGCGCCTCAGGGGCGTGTCCGGCGGGAACGGTATAAAGATGCAAAAGCACTTCGCCTGAAGCCAGATTGAAAGTTTTGGCTTGCAAACTGATGGCGCCCTGCGGCATCTGTTGTAAGGCTGTTGCTGGAGTGTTACTAACGGGAACAGTCTCATCGTCGCCTTTCGGTATAGGGGTTTCCGCTTTAGCGGCGCTAACTGACAGAGATACAACCAAACTCCAAAAAATAATCCGCAATTGCTTCATAAAGTGTCTTCTTCCAAAGGCCGCAAATTCACGGTTACGCCGATTTGTTGGGCGACTTTTTCCAATTCGTCTTGCAATGCTTGCGCTTCTAAACCTGGCGGCAGTTGCACTTCAAAGAGCATCACGTAAACCGTGCCATGTGAAGCAACGCGCGATTGCACATCGGTGATGTTGACATTATACGTGGCGAAAACGCCGGTCAATTTTGCCAGAAGCCCGCTTCGCTCGGCGCCATAGGCCGAAACCATAAAGCGCGGCAATTGTTCGGCACCTCCGCTTGCCAATAAAGCGGTTTCGTCGGGAATCATACGGCTATTGATGAACAAGTTGTGCGATTTTTCAAGAGGTGACAACTGCGCCTGTAATTGTTCAAGCGACATGGTTTCCGGCGGCGTGACGATAAGAATCATCGCGAACTCACCCGCCAGGCGCGTCATGGTTGTATCTTCCAGATTGCATTCTGCATCTGCCAAAACTTGCGCCAAAGCATGAGCCATCCCAGGCCGGTCGGGGCCAACTGCGGTGAGAATTATCATTTCAATGCAAAATTAAAAATGTAAAATGCAAAAAGGTAAATTGCAGGTGAGTTTCACTGAGAATTGTTTTTCTTCGCTGAGATAATGATAGCACCGAGAATCTTAGTGATCTCTTGTGCTTCGACTTGTAGTTTGGGTAGTTCTGAATCACTCGAAACCTGTGCGGCGCTTATCAAGCGCAACCAGTAAAGCGTTTCGCGAGCTTCTTTTAAAGCGATGCTTGTTTTGCTAATGAAATCATTTCTGCTTTGCCCGGCTTGCGCTTCTTCCATGTTCGCGCCAATAGAGGTTGCCGAGCGCAGCAATTGACGACTCAAAGTGCGACCAACACCAGGCCTCTCGTCTAGCCGATGACAAAAACGCACTACATCAACAGCAAAGGCAAAGGTGCGTTCCTGAATATCAGGGGGCCTTTTTCCATTTTGCATTTTTAATTTTGCATTTGCTTCAGCAAGTCGCGCAGAATTTGATTGACAGCGGCTGGGTTGGCTTTGCCTTTGGATTCTTTCATCACACCGCCAACGAGGGAACCGAATGATTTTTCCTTGCCGCCTAAGAAGTCTTGCACGGCTTGCGCGTTGTTTTCGATAACTCGTTTGCAAA
>DASWNL010000278.1:0-4391 GCA_036399215.1 Abditibacteriaceae bacterium | reverse complement strand
CTACCTGGTTCAAGAAACAAAATACTTCTTGAACCAATTTTGAGTAGTTTCACCACCTCACTACCTCACCACCTCACCACCTATTCTGCTTCGCGCAAAAATTGGGTGGCGGCTTCGGGCGAAACGGGGTTGATATAAAAGCCGGTGCCCCATTCAAAACCGGCCACGCTGGTCAGGCGCGGCAGAATGTCAATGTGCCAGCAGAAGTCTTTTTCGATGGTATCCGAATGCGGACGTGAGAGCGGCGCGGTTTGCAACATCATGTTGTAAGCCGGGCCATTCAGCGCCTTTTTGTAACGGCGCAGCGTGCGCGAAAGCACATCGCCTAAGGCTTCCAACTCTGTTGTGCTAATCAATGTGAAATCATGGCACTGGCGGCGTGGAAAAATCTGCACTTCAAAAGGAAAGCGGGCGGCAAAGGGCGACATAACTACAAAGTGTTCACTCGCTTCGACGATGCGCTCGCCCGAAGACAATTCTTGATTGAGCACATCGGAATAAAGGCAGCGCTGCTTGCGCTCGAAGTAATCGCGGGCCGCATCCAGTTGTTCCTTGATGAGTTTGGGCAGAATCGGCACCGTCATCACCTGCGAGTGCGCGTGCGAAAGTGTGGCGCCGGCTTGCGCGCCAACGTTGCGAAACACAATCACATAACGAAAGCGCGAATCCTCGCGCAAAGCATTGATGCGCGCCACATAAGCCTGCAAAACCAGGCGCATTTCACCATCTTGTGCCTGATCGAAATCCCACTCGCCATTAGGATGCTCAATGATCACTTCATGCGCGCCCACGCCATTGACCATGTCAAAAAGGCCCATGCCTCGTGGGTCAAGTTCGCCCTGTAAAGAGAGCGCCGGAAACTTGTTAGGCACGACACGCACCTGCCAACCGGGCGTATTCGGTGCGGCCCCTGTAGAGCGGCCCCACACGGCCACTTCGGGCGGCGTGCGGTCTTCATTGCCGGGCGCAAACGGGTCGAAAGCGCCCTTTAAGGGGTCGGGAGCGCGGTTAAAATCGGTCGGTCGGCGCCCACGTTCAGCGGCGATAATCACCCAGCGGTCAATAATCGGGTCTTTGCGTAATTCAGGCATGAAACACTTTCAAGAAAACATTTATTTCGTGAATGAAAGCATATCATGCCTCGTTTTTCAGTGCGTTAATACATAACCAATGTAGGGGCGCAACAGGTTGCGCCCCTACATCTCTGTTATCGGCCTCATCTTTGATACGTGTGGCGTGGTTATCGTAACAAGGAGACTTTATGCAATTGCCGCAAACACCGCTGGAACTCATTGACGGTCAGATTGACTGGGCGCACAAGAACATCAACAACAACCTCGATTTCATACCCGACGACAAACTGAACTGGAAACCGGCGCCTGAAGCCAAGTCCATTTTAGAAATCATCAATCACGCCACCAATACGGTTCACACTTTCACGCACTGTCTGACCGGCAGCCACAAACACGACCTGGAAGGAGCGACCAACCGCGAAGAAGCCAAAGCCCTGATGACACGCGTGGTGCAGGCACACCAAAAAGCCGTCAGCGCCTTAAAGCCGGAGGAATTGGAACAGATTGTGTCAACACCTGTTGGCGAACTGCCCAAAGGCTTTGTCGCCGGATTGCCCGTTATCGAATTAGTCAATCATCACGGGCAAATCACTTACATTCAATCGTTACTGGGCGATTCCGAAAGTCACCTGCTTCTTTCGTGACGGTTCACTTGTTTCATGCAAAAGCACCTCATACAAAAAAAGCGCCCCGCCTGCTCAGGCGGGGCGCTTTGCGTTTAGATATAGCAGATAAGGTTTTGTAGCCTTTCAATCTTTGACTGCTATCTTCCATTTAAATTCGTAACAACTCCGCGATGGCTTGTTCCAGTTGCAGCGTAAGGGCAGGCAACTCTTTGCGCGATACCTTTTCCGGCAAAGGAATCGGCTGGCCAACGCGCACCCTGGCAATGCGCACTCCGGCGTGGGTGGCGCTACCAAAGACTTCAATCTCTAAACGATAAATCACTTCGGCAATATGTTCAGGCGTGGGCGCTTTCTGGGCGTAACCATCGTAAACCGCAATCCAATTCGCCAGGCGTTGCAAATCGCGCCAGGCGCGGCGCGTATTGCGCGCTTTGTTTTCCCATCCTTGGGTGTCATGCGGCATATGTTCTTCATCCAAATCATGCAAGGCGGTTTCCACTTCATGCAGCAAAGCGCGCATCCGTTCGGGCAAAGTGCCGCGCGGCATTCCGATGCCGAAAAGTTGAGCTGCCCGCATTAAAGCCGCTTCTTTGGCGGCTTGCAGGCGTGGCGTTATGTCCCCGCCCGGCTGTGGCGTTAAGCCGTATTCACGCTCGACTTCTTCAAAGACTCGCAAGGCGACACGTCTCATGCGCGGATAAAGCTCTTTTGGGCCATCGCCCAGCTTCAAATGCTCTTCGAGATCGCCTAACTTTTGATGTAAAACCGGCGTCACATCGCGCAAGAAGCGATAGCGAAGCGCGCAAGGCAGCAGGTGAACCTGCGCGTTCGGCTCGGTTTTGCGCGCCGCTTCACGGCCCCATAACGCCAATTGCACGGCGCCGGTTTGAAAGGGCAAAAGCGAATCGTTCTGTGAATACACTTCGCCTTCAGGAAACAAAACCAGCTTCGCGCCGGGACGCGCCAGAAGCTCTTTAGTAAAAGCAAACGATGCCCTGTCCGGCGTGCCACGCACTACGGAATAGGCGCCAATGCGTTGGATAAGCGCGCCCCACAAGCCGTTCCAATGATCAAAGGCTTCGCGGCAGGCCAGATAATAAAACGGCATCCCGGCACGGCGCGACAGTTCCAACATCAGGGCCGGGTCGGTATTCGTCGGATGATTCGGCGTTAAAACAACGCGCTCATTTTTGAGCGCTTTCAAGCGTTTCAAATCGCCGCCCGCAATCTCCACGCGCTGCACGCCCCGCGCAAAACGCAACATCGGACGCATGACCAGATTCACCAAAGCCCGCGTGCGCGGACTTTCAATCGGGGGACGAAAGGGCGGAGATTTTTTATCGGGTTTAGTCATCTCAAAGCCTTATAACACAAGCGCGCTTTATTTAGTCAAGAATGTTTCAATATGATGAAAAGGCTCTAATGTGGGCAACACTCCAGATTGCTAACGGCAGATAAAAAGTCAATAGACAGAACCAGGGCACTGCAATTAAACGCTCAAGCCAGTGCATACGCCCGATGTCCAAAATAGAGTTGAGGGCGCATAAGAAAGCAATGGTAAATACCGCGATTCCGATAAGAATATCTGTGTAACCACGCGGCAGAACAGCATAATAAGGAGTAGTTACAAACGGCAATATCAGAGATATATAAATCTCATATTTGTTGCCCTTTACTATTTTGAATTTGCGTTGCTTTTTCATCACACCCCTCTAATTTCGAGCAAAGTATGGAGCAAGCCGAGCGTTCGTAATTCAATTTATACTGCAAACGCCTTCTAAGGAACGGATTAAAGAAATTTATTATGCGACAATCTCAATTTTTCGCGCCGACGCTACGGCAAGTGAAAGCCGATAATCCCGGCCACTCTTTGCTTTTGCGTGGTGCTTTTGTGCGACAATTGGCAGCGGGACTTTATTCGTATTTGCCGCTCGGTTGGCGCGTCTTGCGCAAAGTCGAAAACATCGTGCGCGAGGAAATGAACCGCGCTGGGGCCATTGAACTATTGATGCCCGCTTTGCACCCGACCGAACTGTGGGCCGAAACCGGACGCGACAGGCTCGATATTCTATTCAAGCTCGAAGATGTCAAAGGCGCGAGTTATTTGCTCGGCCCGACCCACGAAGAAGTGGTGACCGACATTGTGCGCCATTCGATTGCTTCTTACAAGCAGTTGCCGGTCACGCTCTATCAAATTCAAGGCAAGTTCCGCGATGAGCCGCGCCCGCGCGCCGGGCTTTTGCGGGGCCGCGAATTCGTAATGAAAGATGCCTATTCTTTCGACCGCGATTTGGACGGATTGGATAAGTCATTCGACAAAATGGTCGAAGCCTACAAAGCTATCTTCACGCGCTGCGGCCTCCAGTTTCAAATTGTGCAGGCGTCCGGCGGCGGCATCGGCGGCTTTGATACGCAAGAGTTCATGGCCATTGCCGAAACGGGCGAAGACACCATGCTTTATTGCCCGTCTGATGGCTATGCGGCGAATTTGGAAATGGCGACTTCAACCTTAGAGCCAGTTGCCGATCGCGATGATATTAGTGATGAATTGGAAGAATTCGCCACGCCTGGCATCGTCACCATCGAAGCTTTAACGCAGTTTGAAGGCGGCGCTGCGGCAGAGCATCAAATCAAAACTTTGGTTTATGTTTTCACCCCCCCGGCCCCCCTTGGTAAGGGGGGAGAAAGTTCG
>DASWNL010000277.1:0-4280 GCA_036399215.1 Abditibacteriaceae bacterium | reverse complement strand
GCTAATGCCTGGCGCCTGGCTTCAGTGCCTCTGGCTGATTTGAAATTAACAACGCAGCCTTTAACGGGTTTGGTGTGGCAAAACGGCACCAGCGGCCCACAAAGCACTTTTTATCTTGATGAAATTCGTTTAATTAACAATGGCACCACACCAACTCCAACGCCTACACCAACGCCGGTTCCGCAACCCACACCAAGCGGCCCTCCAGTTGGCGCCATTCCTCCGGCAGTTGGCTCCAATTTCCTGCTCGGTCTTTCCAACTTGCCCGGCGATTATGCGTGGCAAAAGCAAAGCGGCTTGCCCTGGGCGGCGCGTTACACCTATCTAACAGGCGGCGCTAATACAGCTAACAACTGGACGAATTGGAATTCGCCCGCCGGACAATACGCGACTTATTATCTCAACGACAGCGCGGCTTCCAACTGTTTGCCGGTTTTCACTTACTATCAAATTCTCGCAGCCAATCCGCGTTCTTACGACGAAACACTGCCCTCTTATGCGGTCAAGTTTCAAGACATGGCCTGCATGAAAGCGTATTACGCCGATTTCAAACTGTTAATGGATAAGTGCCGCGCATTCAATAGGCCCGTTGTGATTCATGTAGAGCCGGACACCTGGGGCTACATGATGATGACAAAAATCTCACCGGCGCAATATCCGGTGCGCGTAGCGACTTCGGGCCATCCCGATGCGGTGGGCCTTGCCAATAACGCAGTTGGTTTCTCACAAATGCTGGTGCGCCTGCGTGACCGTTATGCGCCCAAAGTTGTGTTGGCCCTGCACGCTTCGGCGTGGTCTGCGGGAACCGATGTGACGCTAAACACCAATACGGCTTATGACATCCGCGCTAATGCCTATCGCACTGGCGATTGGCTCAATGCTTTAGGTGCCGGTTGGAATTTGATTTTCGTGGATGTTGCCGACCGTGATGCCGCCTATAAACAGATCGTGCGCGGCCAGAACACATGGTGGGATGAAAGCGACAAGATTTTGCCGAACTTTGAGCAAGTGGCACGCTGGATTGGTTTTCTCAATCGCCGCACCAATCGAAGAATCATCGTCTGGCAAATCCCGCTGGGTAACACCAAAATGCGCTCCTGCAACAACAGTTGGGGGCATTATCAAGATAACCGCGTTCAATACTTTTTAGATGCCGCCTACGGCCAAACTCATCTCTCGAAATGGGCGCAAATGGGCGTAATCGGCTTGCTCTATGGTCGCGGCGACACCAACACCACAACCAACACCAATGCCGCGAATGATGGCATTACGAATCCGGCTGCAATAAACGGCAATACACGAGTGGCAACTTTCGCCGACGATGATGGTGGTTATTTCCGCGAACGCGCGGCGGCTTATTTCAAAGTGCCGCTGCGCATTCCGGGCGCACCATGATGTAGGGGCGCCGGGTGCCCCCTGGGCGGATTGCGCCCAATTTGGCGCATTGTATCTGTATCATGAGGGCGCAACAGGTTGCGCCCCTACTGTTTGCATTAACGCAAAAGAGCGCCGTCTTGCTGACGGCGCTCTTTTTGTGGTTCTGCGCGTTTTGCTTCAAAGGCTTATGCGTTGTAACCTTTGAAGCACAGCTTCATCCGTAAAACAGTAAGCGCTTAGTTTCCATTCTCGAACACTCTTCTCCGCCATGACACTACGCAACAAGATGTTGCTTCTCATTACGGGCATCCTCTGCGGGTTAATTGTTCTGCTGCATCTGGTTTCCTCCTCGATTCTACACCGTAGCCTTGATGATGCCGAAGAGCGTATTGCCCGGCAAAGTGTTTTAGGCGCGCAAGGCGTCATTCGCGCTCACGCCACGCAATTTAAAAATGATCTTACCGATTGGAAGACGCCCGCGCTTTCTACTCCAAACGAAAAACTGCTCGTTGAAGGCGCAGCGCTTAATCTCAAGTTTTTGATTCTGGTTAATACAGCAGGGCGCGTAGTAGCAAGCACCGCCTATGAAAATAATCAGCTTGTCCCTCTCAATAGCGCCGTAAAAAAACGACTCGCAAAGATTCAACTAATCAAGCAAATCGCGGCGGGCAATTCTCGTGGTCTTAACATCTTGAATTTGCCGGGCGGCATCGTTTCCCTTGCGGCACGGCCTTTAGCGGATGGTAAATTGTGGTTAGTCGTTGGGCGCGATTTAAGTGGACAGGCCATCGCCCAGTTAGCGGCGGCTTCCGATTTATCCTTTAGCGCTGAGCCGGTTAATGATAATCTATCCGAAGAGTTTTCAGAAGTTCGTGAAGCTATAGCGAAAAGCGATCAGCCTTTAGCGCGTCCATTAGATAAAAACCTCCTGGCAGCTTATGTTATTTTGCGCGGCGCCGATGGCCAACCGGCGCTCATCGTGCGTTCTACACTTCTACGCACGGTTTCACAACGCGGGGCGCAGCTCACTCGCTATTTTGCAGGTGCGTTGCTTTTGGCGGGTTTGCTTCTTATAGCAACTACGCTTTTGCTGCTCGAACGCTTGATCTTGACGCGCCTGGAGCGTTTATCCAGCGATGTGCGGCAGATTGGCGAAAACGTCAACTTAGCACGCCGCGTGGATGTGCAGGGCGATGATGAACTCTCGCACGTCGGGCAAGCCGTTAACTCGTTGATGGATAGCCTCGAACGTAGCGAACGGGGCCGCGCTTTAGCCGCCGAACAAAGCCTTCATGCGCGTGAAGAAGCTGAAGAAGCCAATCGCGCTAAAAGCCAGTTCCTGGCAAACATGAGCCACGAACTGCGCACTCCACTTAATGCCATTATCGGCTACAGCGAGATGTTGCAAGAGGAAGCCGAGGACAGTGGGCAAGATGATTTCATTCCCGACCTGCAAAAAATTAATACCGCTGGCAAACAGCTTTTGGCTTTGATTAACGATGTGCTGGACTTGTCGAAAATTGAAGCCGGTAAGATGGATTTATTTCTCGAAACTTTCGATGCCGGTGCCCTTGTAACAGCCGTAGCCGACATCATTACGCCGGTTGTCGCCAAGAACAATAATCAACTCGTCGTTGAGATCGCCGATGACATCGGCTCCATGCACGCCGATTTAACCAAAGTGCGCCAATCCATTGTGAACTTGCTTTCCAATGCCAGCAAGTTCACCGAAAACGGCACCATTACCATCAAAGCGGCAGGGGAAAACGACCAGGTGCTTTTCAGCGTGTCGGACACCGGCATTGGCATGACGCCGGAGCAATTGGGCAAGCTGTTCCAGGCGTTTTCTCAGGCCGAAACCTCCACACAAAAGAAGTATGGCGGCACCGGCCTCGGCTTAGCCATCACGCGGCGCTTTTGCCAGATGATGGGTGGCGATGTGACCGTAGAAAGCCAGGCCGGGCAGGGCACAACCTTCACTATTCGCGTGCCGCGCCAGGTTGTTGATCCTAAAGCGCGGCCCATTCAAATTGTTGAAAACCAAACTGAAAATCGAAGCGAAAAGCAAAGCCTGAAACTGCTGGTCTTGGATGAAGATTCCAGAGTCGCCGAAACCATACAGCGCGCCATTGTGGAGGAGTTCGATGTGGCGACATCGGCTAACGGTGCCGATGGAATCAAAAGCGCGCGCGAACTGCGTCCCGACGTGATTTTGCTCAGCACGAACTTAGAAAATGGCGAAGATGGATACTCGGTTTTAACGCAGTTAAAAGCCGATGAAACTCTGGCGAAGATTCCTGTCATTATGTTGTCGGTTACCGAAGAAAAGAGCATGGCCTTTGCCTTTGGCGCTGCTGAGTTTTTAGTGAAGCCCATCAATCGCAAGCGCCTTAGTTCTGTTATCCGCAAGGTTTTGCGGGAAAAGGACGGCGGGCGGCGCGGCGCTCATCGTGTTTTGATTGCCGATGACGACCAGACCACACGTTCAATGATGCGCCGTATTTTGGAAAACGACGCCTGGGAAGTGTTGGAAGCTGCCAACGGGCGCGAGGCGCTGGAAGTGATGCAAGATTCAACACCGGCGCTGATTGTCATGGACTTGAAGATGCCCGAAATGGACGGCTTTGCCCTGATTCACGCCATTCGCGCGCGGGACGAGTGGAAAAGCCTGCCCATTGTTGTCATGACGGCGATGGATATTAGTCTCGAAGATGGGCAGCGTTTAAAGCGCCAGGTGCAGCGCGTGGTGCAAAAAGGCACGGTCAATAACGATGACCTGATGGTAGAGATTCGCTACGTGGCTGCCGCTGCGGCGCGGCAGTTGGAAGAAGCAAGTTAGAGACTGGAGGCTGGAGATTAGAGGCTGGCGCTGTCTTATCTTCCAGCCTCTAATCTCCAGCCTC
>DASWNL010000276.1:0-4672 GCA_036399215.1 Abditibacteriaceae bacterium | reverse complement strand
ATCAAAACTTTTGAGGACATTCACTTCGCTATCTTACGCTCATATCTGCGCGCCTTTGGCAAAGAGCATGGTCTGCGACTCAACTTTGGCCGCCCCAAGTTACAAGCTAAACGTGTCATCGCTCCTCCTCTGTAGGGTTTCCTTTCTTCCTTTCTTCTTGCCTTCCTGATAAAAAACCTTTTAAAGCTATGGATCTCTGGGAAAACATCATTGTCGCATTGCAGGGCTTAATCGCCAATAAGCTGCGCTCCTCTTTAACGATGCTCGGCATCATCATCGGTGTCTTAGCCGTTATCGTCGGCACGGCTATCGGTCAGGGTTCGCGGCAGGACATCATTGATAAAATTCAAACGCTGGGCAGTAATACCATCACGGTGTTTTCAGGCCAGCAGCGGCGTGGCGCGGTTTCCTTTGGACAAGGCTCATCGCAATCGCTAACTTTGAAAGACGTTGAGGCGCTCCGCAAAAATTGCCCCTCGGTGATCGCCGTGATTCCCGAACTGTCACGCTCGGCACAGGTAAAATACGGCAATCAAAACACCAGCACAACCATTATGTGCACCGGGCCGGAATATCCGCAGATTCGCGCTTTCAAAGTGGAAAGCGGCGTTTTTATAGCCGATAAAGATGTCAAAGGCACCAAAAAAGTCTGTGTTGTCGGCAAAAAGACGGCGGAAACCTTATTTGGCACATCAGTTCCGATTGGCCGCAGCCTGCGCATTCGCGGCGTGAACTTTAAAATCATCGGCATTATGGCGCTCAAAGGCAATGCACTTTTCGGCGACCCGGATGACCAGATTTATGTGCCGATAACAACCGGCATGAAGCAGCTTTTTGGTTCGGATAGCGTCAGCCGCATCACGGCGCAGGTTCGCACCATGGAGCAATCCGCCAGGGCTGTCAACGAAATTGAAAACGCCATGCGCAAGTCTCACAAACTCTTGCCCAGCGCTGAAAACGATTTTCAGGTTCGCACCCAGGCCGAATTCATGGAAACGCAGGAACAGGCCGGCCAGGCGTTTACATTTTTGTTGTCCGGCATCGCCGCTGTGGCGCTTTTGGTGGGCGGCATTGGCATCATGAATATCATGCTGGTCAGCGTAACCGAACGCACAAGGGAAATCGGTATTCGCAAAGCGGTCGGCGCGCGTAATGGCGACATTCTGTTTCAATTTTTGATCGAAAGCATGACGCTCAGCATTTTAGGCGGCTTAATCGGCATTGTGGCAGGCTTTGGCACTTCGGGCGCTATCGGCAACTGGCTGGGCTGGCCCACTCTCATTTCGCCGATGTGGGTTGCCGTCGCCTTCTTTTCCTCAGCCACCATCGGCATCGTCTTTGGCGTTTACCCGGCCTATAAAGCCGCGCAACTTGACCCGATTGAAGCACTGCGTTATCAGTAGGCAGACGGCGGTAAGCAGGAGGCAGGATTACTTGTTAAAACGTTCAGGGTGAGCCATCATTGAACCGAGCATTTTGCCAATTTGTTCGTAAATTACAGTTAACTCATCTCGCGTTTCAGTAGACAAGTAGCCACAATCATGGGCCATATCCAGCCATACTTGAGTTTCTGTGGCCTCACCATCGGCTTCTGCGATTTTTAATACAAAAAGTTTTGCATAAAAACGTTTTCGATAGCCTTCTGCTATATTTGCGGCCACACTGCGCGATGAACGGCGGATTTGATCTGTTAAAGCATATCTCTCTTCTTTAGGAAACTCTTTCGTGATGTGGAAAATTCGCATGGCCGTTTCGTATGCCATGCGATAAACCCGCAAATCTCGAAACCCCTTGGCCTCCATCCCTGCCTCCTGCTGTCTGCCTCCTGCCGACTACGAAGCCCCTCTTGAATTGACTAACACCTTAACCGTTTTGAACAGCAGTTTGACATCGAGCCACAGGCTCCAATTGTCAATGTATTCCAGGTCGAGGCGCATCCATTCATCAACGTCCGTAATTTCGTTGCGGCCTGTGGCCTGCCAGATGCAGGTAAGGCCTCCTTTGACGGAGAGTTTGCGGCGCTGCCAGGGTTCGAGTTCGGCGACTTCTTTGGGCAAAGGCGGGCGCGGGCCGACAAGGCTCATATCGCCTTTGAGAACATTTAAAAACTGCGGCAATTCATCAATGGAATACTTACGAATGAAGCGGCCAATCGGCGTGATGCGCGGGTCTTCACCGTCTTTGGCTTTGAAAAACGGCTCTTCCATAATGTTGATGGCATCATAGCGGGCACGGTCTTCACGCTTCATCTTTTCCAAAATTTCCTGCGCGTTCACGGCCATAGAACGGAACTTATAAAACTTAAAAACGCGCCCATTTAGCCCCACGCGGTCTTGTGAAAAGAAGATTGGCCCGCCATCTTGCAGTTTGATGATCAAACCAATGATTGCGAATGGCACTACCAGCAAAACAAGGGCAATAAAGGCAATCAGGCGATCCATCATGTTTTTGGCAACAAGAGCCAGAGTGTTTTGCGGCGTGTTATGCAAGACCAGTGTCGGCAGCGTGCCCATCATGGTTGCTTCCACTTTGGCATTGGCCGGCGGCACGATGTCATCCACCAGACTCACAGTTCGTCCGCGTTCGAGACAAAGCTGTAAAATATCGCCCCAAATTTGGCCGGGCGAACTATGACCGGGGCGCGTTTTGCCGGCAAAACTCGGTGGCACAGCCTCGGCTTGCGAGCGCACAATCACCACTTCATCTACAACATCGCGGTCAAGAATCTTCGCCAGTTCATCCATGCCGCCAAGATAAGTTACGTCGCTGGTTTCGGGCTTTTCATCGCAGATAAAGCCAATCAGGCGGCTGCCGCTGTAGGCCGGGGTTTGCAGCATTTGCAGGTAATTGCGGGCGCTGGCGGCATCGCCAATCAGCAAGACATTGCGCACCATTTTGCTGCCGCCACGCAGCAAAAACGGCAAAAGCAATCGTCGTTCGAGCCAGATAAAAGAGACTCCGGCTACTAAGAAACCTGTGAACATCAACCGGCTGGGTTGGAATTTGGCTAAGAAGAAAAACACCACAACGGCCAGGGTGCCCATCAAACCGGCATAGCCGCAAACGGCAAACTCTTGACGCGCATTGCGCTGCGTTTGCGGATCGTAAGCGTTTTGCGCGTTGAGAAAAAACAGCCAGGAAGGAATAGCGATATACAGAACCCAGAACTGCGTTTGAATGTTAACCAGAGGGTTAGGTGACAAAACAATGCGATAAAAAGTCGGCAAATCCTGGGGATGGCGCACCATTTCTCGCAGGCGCCAGCCGAAAATATCGCTGAGCGCGACAAGCGTATTGCCCAGCCCTTCGCGCAGCCAGACTGCGATGAAAAACGCCGCCACCAAAGCCAGCGCGTCCAACATAAAGGCCAGCGCTTTATAAGCCGTCCGTTGTGATTTCGGCATGAAAAAGACCTTCCCCCGGCAGTGTGTAATGAATTATTGAAGATGAACCGGGCCAATTCATTTTAGGCCGCGCCACGCGCTTTTTACAAGTTGTTATGCTTGCAGGCTGCGTTTTCATGTGTCATAAGAAGGTCTAACATCCGAGGAATAAATCATGCCGTTCTGGACGCCGCTAAAGATAGTTGTCTTTTTTGGAGCCGTTATCTTGTTCGTTCTAATTGCCGAGATTATAGCAATCAGACGATGGGGATTCAGTGGGCGACGGGATGGCCTCGCTGGCGCCTTGGTGCTGATAGTATTCGCAGTATTTGTTGCTCCTTGGCTCCTTATTCCCTCATGGCGTGCAGGTCTTATTAAGAATGCGAAGAATGCCTCTTCTCGCCAAGCCGTAGTAGTTATAAAACCACAACCGCCAAAGTGAGCCGCTGCAATATGCCCATCTCATTCAATGCCGAAACTATTCCCGGCCAACACGTTATTGATTACCGCGTGCGCGACTCGCACAAGAACAATCCAACACGCCGAGTCGAAGTATTAGCCACGCCCGAAGAGATTCAATTCTTCGTAGATAACGGCTACTTAGTGCGCCCAGGTTTGCTGCCGTTGAATGAAGTAGAAAAGCTGCGCGCCGCTTTAGATGAATGCTTGGCGAAAGATGAGCACATCGAGCGTGGCGGGCAAAAATCATTCGGTGGCATTTTCCTGCGTCATCTGGCCGATAAGCACGAAGCGTTTTTGGATTTGATTGATTTTCAGCCGGTTACGTCCGTTGCAAGGGCGCTTTTTGGCCCGATGATTCAACAGCGCGGCTTTACGGCGCGGGTTTGCTTTCCCGATGACCCGCATCAGGAAGTCGAATGGCATTTTCATCAGCGCCTGATTCCCGACCCTTTGCCGCCGCTCATGCCGCGCCCGCAAACTGTGGACGCATTGCTCTATTTAGATGACGTGACCGAATTAAACGGCCCGCTGTGTGTTATTCCCGGCTCACACAACTGGACAAACGCCGATTTGCCGCGTGAAGATTTAAGCGACAAAGAAAACCAAATTGTCCTGACGCTTCCCGCAGGCAGTGTTGTTTTAGTCAGTGGCTCGACCTGGCACCGCGCTTTGCCTACCCAATCTGGTGGCGGAATGCGCCGTTTAATCATCATGGGCTACGGCCCGGCCTGGCAAAAACCTTCGGTTTATGGCGTCAAACCTAAAAAGGGACTCACACAACAATTACTGGATGACCCGAACACACCCGAAGAAGTGAAAGAATTATT
>DASWNL010000275.1:0-5227 GCA_036399215.1 Abditibacteriaceae bacterium | reverse complement strand
TAAAGTGGGGCTGTTTTGAGAAGGCAACATGACAGTTTCTTCGATTCGTCCCAATGTGCTCGAATTCAACCCTTAGTTGATATAGTAGGTTGGCCCTTGGCCGTTGCGCGGATTTTGGGCGGAGGTGCGGAGATGCCAGGTAGATTGCATTGAATAAAACTTGACATGCCCATCAGCAAAAGCATAGTTGGCTCCTCCAAGGTGACGATCCAATCCCTTTTTGTCTAACGTGACAACGTTAGAGGTGCTTAAGCCGCTCATATCATCGTGACCATCTGTCCAGCCCCAGCCAGTGTCCCAGTTGCCCTCGGCGCCAATGCCTGTATCTCTGCCTTCAGAAAATAGGATAGTTGCTGCTGACCAACTCAAGTCGGATTGGACTTTGGCGTTCTGAGGGGCACTATAGCCGCCGGCAATCTCGCGGTTGATGGAATAGCTGAGAGATTGCCGAGCAGTATTGTTGGTAGGATTCTGTGTGCTCGACATGCTGGGACACCGGAAAACTTGCCCATTCTTCAGGTAGGGCACTAAGTTGGTCTGCCAGCCAATGCGACGCTTTTCATATCCACCAAATGGTGCGTCGGGCTTACCATATTCTGGGTCTGCAGGGTCAAGAGTTTCAGGGTTGGGTTGGCCCGTTCTGTATAGCAGTGAGAAAGTATAACGCTCGTCGTAATCCTGAATGTATTGTAACGCAGCAACACCCAACTGCTTCAAATTGTTCTGGCAGGACGATTTGCGGGCATTTTCACGAGCACGGGCGAAAACGGGGAACAAGATAGCGGCGAGGAGCGCTATAATCGCTATAACGACAAGCAATTCAATAAGGGTGAAACCAAACTTTAAAGTTTGCTTTCTTCCGACTGTTTTAATGCAGTTCATATTTTTCTCCGGTGATGAATTAACTAAATTATAACCAGATAGGGGAAATTTAAAACATCATGCGATTGATTCTTACTCCGTGCGGTGCCGTCTTCACCTCTCTTTACCTTTGTAGCATTTTCGATGCGAAGTTTTCGATTTCATCACAGGCGGTTTGAGTTCCATTTTCGGCCCGAATCGCATTGCCAATTTGCGCAGCATAGTGCGAAAAACTTGGATTCCCCAAAAGCCACTTCAATTTCTGAGCGACAACCCTGGCATGATAGTTCTCGCGAGCGATGCCAAGGCCGACGCCCAAACTTTTCATGCGATAAGCGTGGTCCGGTTGGTCGTGTGAAAAGGGCACGATTAGCATCGGCTTTCCGGCGCGCATAGCCTGAGCGGTGGTGCCAACGCCGCCCTGATGCACAATGGCGCAAGCGCGCGGAAAAATTTGCGAATACGGCGCATAATCAAAAGTGGCAACGCCATCCGGCAAATGCTTTGGCTTGTTAGTTTCGTCGCCAATTAATAACACAGCACGGCGCCCTAATAGCTGCGCGGCACGGGCGCTTTCTTCGTAGAACGGGCCGGGATCGAAAACCGCCGATGAACCGAGCGTGAAGACAATCGGCGGTTCGCCATTTTTGAGAAACGCTGCGAGTTCGGGCGATAGCATCTCGAAACTTTCGTCGCTGGCACCTGGCACTCGTCCACCTGGCATTCGCCCACGCTTGTCGTAAAAGCAAAATCCGGTTTGCAGAGTATTTGGTGGCCAATCCGGTTGCGGCGTGCCTAAGAGCGGCGAAAAGAGCGCGAGGACGCGGCGGGGAGAGTGGGCATCTATAATAGGATTCGCACCGCGCGGCAGGCCAAGTTCGCGTTGTAGTTCGTAGTAGGGCGCCACCCAGCGGTTTAAAGTTTTCACGCCAATCGTGCGGGCAATCGTAAGAAAGCGCGGCCCCAGAAAGCGCAGCGCGAATAGTGATTGATGCATCGGTGGCACGGATAGGTCATAGGCTGAATAAAACGAAATCGGCGCTAAGACACTGGAAATCCACGGGATTTTTGTTTTGGCCGCAACGAGCGGCGCGGCTAAGCTGACAACGTGGCTAAGCATCAAATCGGCGCCCTGCACAGCTTTCGTCAAATCATCATAACCGCCGCGCAGACCCGGCATCAGAATCTCTTCAAAGAGAAAGCGCGGCCCGCCCGCTCCGGCCATCACTTTTTCGATAATCGGCCCCGCTTCATCAGGTGGCGGCAAATCGGGGCGCACCGCAGAAAATTCCAAGCCTTCAGCTTCTACTTTAGCGCGATACAGTTCGCTGGTAGCAATTACCGGCACGTGACCGCGCCGCTGCAACTCTAAAGCAATTGCCATATAAGGATGCACATCGCCAAAGGAGCCGAAAGTGGAAAGGATGATTCGCACAACAAAATTAAACAGCAATCGGAAGAAAAAGCGAAGTAAAATGATAGCAACGGAGTTATGCGATGCTGACCAACGGCCAATTAAATGAATTTCCTAAGGCACCTTCTCGTTCGGGTGGGCTTGCCGACACGGTTTTTATTCTAATCGCCGTTTTTGTGGAAGCACTGGAAAAGCGGCCTTATGTGCGGCGCACTCCCTGGCTGAAGAAGATTATACGCGCCGTTTTCGATCCATTTAACCAGATATTCTTCCTGTTTGGCGCGTTCCTCATTGGAGGCTTCGCTTTTGTCATTTACAAATTGGTTTCTGATCCACAGGCAACTGTTCTCGATTGGGCCAGTATAATTTTCCTGCTCCTTTGCGTAGTTGGTATGTTTTTCACCAGGCATGGAGAGATGTTCCACAAACTTTTAGTGGCAACATGCGTAACAAGTGTTTTGTTGCGTCTTTATAAATACTTTTCGACTCATGCCTGGTATGAACCACTGCCCGAAATTTTGTCGTTTGGCAGCGCTGGACTATTGATATGGCTGACTGGCATGGCAATTGACCGCTTGAAAGTCTCAAAACTGCATAAATTCTGGCAGGTTGCGGCCTTTATGCTGTTGATGTTTGCTCTTCTATTCTGTCTGTTATTGTCAAGTTCTGTCATCCACGTTGTTTCTGAAAGGATTATATGAATTACAAAACATTAGGCCGCACCGGGGCGAAGGTTAGCCCGCTTTGTCTGGGCTGCATGAACTTTGGCTGGGGCGCTGAAGAAGTGGATTCGATTGCCATTATTCATCGCGCTATCGAAAAAGGAATCAACTTCCTCGATACCGCCGATGTTTACGGCAAGGGCGCCAGCGAAACCATTGTCGGTAAGGCGTTGCAAGGTAGGCGAGATGAAGTGTTTCTTGCCAGCAAAGTGCATGGCAAAATGGGCGAGGGGCCGAACGATCAGGGCAATTCGCGCTTGCATATCATGCAGGGCTGCGAGGCCAGCTTGAAGCGCTTGAATACCGATCACATAGACCTCTATCAGATTCACCGCCCGCAATCGGGCGTGCCGATTGATGAAACGCTGCGCGCCTTAGATGATTTAATTCGACAGGGCAAAGTGCGCTACATCGGCACCAGCACCTTTGGCGCGTGGCAACTGGTGGAAAGCCTGTGGACAAGCGAGAAATTGAATCTCAATCGCTTTGTGAGCGAGCAGCCACCATATAATCTGCTGGATCGCCGCATCGAACGCGAACTGTTGCCGATGGCCGAAACCTACGGCTTTGGCGTCATTCCCTGGAGTCCTCTGGCGGGCGGAATGCTGACCGGAAAATATCGCAAAGGCAAAAAAGGCCCATCCGGCTCACGTTATGAAAGCGGTAAGTTTCGCAGCGGCGATGCCGTGCCGGTTGCAGCCTGGAAGGTTATCGAAGGCGTCCGCGAAATGGCCAACGAAAAAGAGTGTGATATGGATGCTTTTGCTTTAGCGTGGTGCGCCGCGCATCCAGCTATTACCAGCCCGATCATCGGCCCGCGCACGATGGAGCAGTTAGAAGGAAACTTAAAAGCGTTGGAAGTAAAAATCTCTGCTGAGGATAAGAAGCGCGTGGACGAACTTATCGCACCAGGCACGCACGTGGCAGAGTATTATCAGGCTGATTTCGGGCCGCATCCTTTCCGCTAATTGAAAGCTTATAACCAACTTAATTCATGAACCGCACTCTCGACGCTGTTATTCTACGCTATCTTGGTTATGCGCTGTTTTTTGTGTTCAGCGCTTACCTGTTGTATCTGGTGCGCGGCGCGCTGCCGGTATTCTTTGCGGCGGCTCTCATCGCCTATGCTTTCGATCCTGTGCTGCAATTACTGGAAAGGCGAGGCTATTCGCGCGCGGGCGCGGTCGGCTTTGTGTTTTTGGTGTTCTTGTTGCTGTTTTTGCTTTTGATTGCCCTGTTGATCTCTGGTTTTCAGCAAGCGCAGCAACTGCAAGGCAATCTAAAACCGTATCTTGATTCACTTACCCACTGGCAAGAGAGGGCGACTGGCCTGGTTGATCGCACGCCCATGCCTGAAACCTTTAAGGAAGGCGCACGCACCGCTATAAATCAGGGAGGAGGCAACCTGTCAAAGGGCGTGAGTGGCTTTCTTCTGGCTTCGATGACAGCGATTTTTGGCTCGCTGGGCAGCATCATGATTTATACCATCGTGTTGCCCATTGTCACCTTTTGGCTCATGCTGGAAACCAAAGCGATTCGCCGCCGCGCCTTGATGATAGTGCCTGAAGCACAGCGGGAAGATGTTTCAGAAATTTCGGCCAGTATTAACGAATTACTGGGACGCTATGTGCGAGGCCAGATGATTGTTTGTGGCTTGTTTGGATTGCTTTGCACTATCGCCTTTACAGTTTTGGGCATGCTTTACGGCATGCAATACGGCATTGTGTTGGGCTTAGTGGCCGGCTTCATTTATATTGTGCCTTATATCGGCATGGCAACCATTGCCGCCTCAGCGGGCATGACGGCTTATCTCACTTCCACGCAACCCGTAACCTGCGCCATTTTAGCTGTCGCCTGCTGTGTGGTTTTTAATCTGGTGATAGATTACGGCATTTCGCCGCGCGTCTTAGGCAAAGGTGTTGGTCTGCATCCGGTATTGGTAATTTTTGCTTTATTATCCGGCGCACAAGTGGGCGGCATTTTGGGAATGATTTTAGCCGTGCCGATTGTAGCTTCGCTCCGCGTTGTTATGATCTACCTGTTTCCACAACTCACCGCGCCCTTGCCGCAAGTGTCTGATGAAAGTGAAGCAAAAGCCAAAGAAAACCTGGCTCCGACTTTGGAACAAAGCGTTGAAAATGAATCTATAGTTATCGAAAGCCCGGCGACGTAAAAGCTAAGAAAGCAGACAAAACAAAACACCGCACCAACGTTGGTGCGGTGTTTTGTT
>DASWNL010000274.1:0-2810 GCA_036399215.1 Abditibacteriaceae bacterium | reverse complement strand
CGTGTTGTTGAAATTGTATTTTTGCGTGCCGCCACGTTGCGCCATTGGCTCTTGATTTTCGCGCTTATCCAGCACTGTCCACGACTTCTCGTCCATTGAACCGGCCAGTTCCCAATCGCGCGGGTCACGTGTCGGATAATCCAGGCAAGCGGTAAAGGAATACCAAATCACCGGCGCTACCTTCGGCGGCATTGTAACCTGCCAGGCAACTGGTTTATCGTTGTGTTCGACGCACCATTTGGTATCGGCTTTTCCATCCGTTGAAAATTCAACTTCTTCATTTTCAAAATAGGCTTTGTGGCCGCTCGGACTTGAAACATTGGCAACTGTGGTTTCACTGTTTTCGCTTGTAGAACTAAGCAGCAACTCACCAAGCATTTGGTAGGCGCCCATGCTGTCGTAATCACCGGACGGGTTTTCATCGCCCGTCCACAGACTATTTTCATTGAGCACCAATCGTTCGTTTTCAGTTCCGCCATAAACCAGCGCGCCCAGGCGGCCATTGCCAACAGGCAAGGCTTCGTTCATGCCACTCCTGGCCGGTTTGTCATACCACAACGTTAAGTTATTAGACGCCAAAATGTTATCGGCCATCGCCGCGCTTCCCCCTATCAACAGGCAAATAGCCGCGATCAAAAATGCTTTCATATCTCAATTGCCTCTTTCAATGCCGCCTTCACTTTGCCTACCCTACGCCGCGCCGATCTGGTTGCAATGCTTTTCGATGATTGACATGATGTGCTGCTCCTGCGGCGATACGGTGCCGTCTAGTTCAGCAATACGCCGGCTTTGCGCCAGCAGTGAAACCGAAAAGGCACAATCCAGTTGCGCCAGCAAATCTCCCAACGGGTGAGGTGCCTTCCATTCATTGGCCATAACCTGCAAAGCGGCATCATTTAAGCCCAAAGCCTTTAATTCGTTTTCGATCTGAGTCCACTTAGCGTCAGGATTTCCGACCCGTGCGATATGGGTCAGGATACGTTGAAAAGTATCATCTTGCTCTGCCGCAAACTGCAAAAAATCGTCGTTGTCATCGCTTTGATTTATTGCAGTTTGTATAGCACCGCCGCTTTGTTTTTCGTAATAGCTCTTTGCAGCCTGGCCGAGGGCAAACAACATCATAGCGTTGGTGCCGGCGCCAATGGCAGCGCCAAAAAGCGGCACTTTCTTGGCAGCGAATTTTCCAGCCAATTCTGTAGCTACTTTGGTTTCCACGATCTTCTTACCCAAAATGCCCGCTGCTTTAGCACCGCCAAAGGCCAGGGCAAAGATGCCGGCGATTTCACCTTGCCGTTTTGGATCGCGTAAATCCTGACCGTAAGCCGCCGCGATTTGATAGGCCAACTCGGCCTGCAAATTGGCGCTCATCGCCCAATCAATAGGCGCTAAAAGCAGCGAAACGCCCGGCACCGCGTTGGTGGCTAAGCCGACACCGCCAGCATAGATGGCTTTTTTGATAGTTAAGCGTTGTGCGATTTCACCCGGCGACTCATGGGGATACTGTGACTGCATTTCGCGCACTGCGCTAAGTGCTGCATTTATGTCCACTTTTTCAAGGGCATTTACCAATCCCGCAGCACCTAAGGGCTTCAGCCATTTCAAAAGTTGCGGATGATCGCGCAGCAGTTTTAATCCGGCGTCGCCCACATCCGAGGCTCTATCAAAGGCACTTCCGGCCAAACCGGCGGCGCCCTGAGCGACATTTTGCGCGGCACCTTTTAAATTATGTCCGGCACCGCCAATGAATTTACCGGCACTGGCTAATTTGGAAGGATGGTCGTCATCTGATGCTAAATTTTTGCTCATTGTCGTCCTTATTTTTCATCGCGGAATTGCTGGCGCATTAAGACAGAGAGAATGAGCAATAGTATGCAACCAAAGGACAGCATCGTAACCGGGCACCAGATGATGCCTGTTTGTTCTTCCCGAAAAGTGGTGAGCGCCGTGCGATAGTTGTCATCGGCCTCTGCCTGATTCATGCTGGCATAGTATCCATAACCATTATCCTGATTAGGAAAAGTAAAGCGCTGAGGTCTTGGCTTTGGCAGTTGCTCCAGTGCCGAAGCGGGTGTAGTTGCCACCGACTGAAACGGCACAGGTAACATGAAGCATAAAAAGGCGCTCCAAAAAATACTTAATCCGACCGCCAACGGTGTTCGCCGACACAACCACGAAATGAATAATGCGGCACATCCGACAGCAAAAGCCGTGCTCAGTAATAAAACGAAAGCCACAATTACATGGCGCAGCGTAATGTGAGATTGAAGGATGTAACCAATGTTGTAGCCATTCAATTCATTGAAGTGTGACTGACCTAAACACAGCAGAAAGCCCGGCATTAGAAACAGGGAGAACACACTTACTGAGATGACTAAAGGCCAAACTTTGCCGCTTAAAATCTGGTTCGGTTGCAAAAGCGTTAATTTCAAGCCTTCCCAGGTGCCGCTTTCGCGCTCGCGGGTAAATGCCCCGGCTCCGGCCAGAGATGCATAAAGGCACAACAATGCCAGGCCAGCATGAGACAGTCGTTCAAAGGCGACTTCGCGGCGCAGCGAAACATTCACTTCGGCCAAAACCTGAATATAAAAAAGTGTCGGCACTAAAACAAAAATAATTCGCAATATCCATAACCACCAGGGGCCGCCTTTCAAGCGGGTTTTGCCACGCATTTCGCGCCCGAAAACGGGATTATCGAACGAACGCGCTGAGAAAAAGGCAATCTCGGCAAACAAAGCCTTTTGCGCCCCGCTTAAGCGATTTTGCTTGCGGCTTTCGAGATATGCTTTCAAGCGTCCCACCCAATCGCGCCT
>DASWNL010000273.1:0-9406 GCA_036399215.1 Abditibacteriaceae bacterium | reverse complement strand
ACAAAATTCAAAAACATTTCCACCGACCTCAAGAATCTGCGCCGCACCAATTCCACTATTGCTTCGTTGGAGATTCCTGACGCCAGCAGTGAAGCCGCGGCGCCGCAAAGCGAGGAAACGCCAGACTCCACGCCCAAAGTGACCTCTGCCCAATCGGCTGCCAACACCCGCATCAAAGCCGCACGCACACCAACTACGCGTGCGCCCAGTAAAAAATAGAAGCCCGAACTAATCAAAAATAAAAGCGCGAATCGAAATTCGATTCGCGCTTTTATTTTAAGTTCCAGTAGAGAGCAAAATTAAAAATTTCTTAAAAATTTCACATTTGGCTATAAAACGGGTGATGCTCTGTCAACCCATGCGCTATAGCCGTTATTAATTCTGCATGAAAATAAGAAGACAGCACGAAACAGTCGCTCGTGTTGTTCGCGCAAGCGGTTGAAAACTTGAAACTCATCCCAGAAAGACAGAATTTCCTGCTCTAATTTCGGATAATCGGGCACGCCCTCAAATGGTTCAAACATGATTCAAAACTTCGGTTGTCCGCAGGGAATTTTATCAAAAGCCCGCTTTCTGCCGTTTTCTTGAAAAATTGCCTATTTTGTAACGCTGCTGTTACGCAGCCCTTTGTAGAGTATTGGTGTTTCCTATTTTTTAGTCGTGGTTTTGTAGTCGTTCTATTCCCATCTTTTCTTTATTCTTTGTCGTCTTTAATTTAGTGCTTGAGAGGCATCATGCAAAAGATTCAATCAGTTGTTGTCATCCTCTGCGCGATGGCGTGGTATCTTCTCGCTGTCGCGCCTTGCGTCCAAGCACAAGCGCCGTCTTACGATCCAATTTTCGTCAAAATCGCGCCGGAGACTTTGAAAAAAGAGCTGCGCCGCAACAGCAAAGATGCGGAAGAATTGGTCAAGCTGATTCGCCGCTCCATTGAATCGAAACAATTGGAGACGGCGTTTCAGGCACTTGACCAACTACGCCGTGAACAACCGAATAACGCCGCCGTGTTAGCTGCTTATGTCATGGTTTATGACGCTTCGCTGTATCAAGTCCGCAAAGTCAGTGGCACCATTCGAGAACGTAAGCCGCAAGAGAAGCAGATTCGTGATGCCGCTTCGCAAAAAGCGAAAAAGCTTGATCCCAAACTCTGGCTGCCTTACACCATCGAAGGTTTTCCGATTGTTTATCAAGCTATACCTTCCGATAAGGAGTATCAACAAGGGCTTGACCTACTAAAAAAAGCAACGCTTTTAGCTCCCTCTTCATTCTTTGCACGCAAGCAATTCGCTGCCGGGCTGACAGTTGCTGCCATCAACAAGCGCAAATGGAACGGTAAGGTTGTGACTTATCAACAGGCAACAGCGCAATACGAGATTGCGCTGAAGTTAGAGCCGAAATCGGCGGATGTAACCTTTGCTTTGTTTTCCATTTACGACATTGACTTGAAAGACAAAGACAAAGCTACAAAAGCCAAACGTGCTTTTCTTCAATCGCTTCCACCGAATTACAACATTCGCAAAAGTATTCGGCAACGACTGGCGAAGTATCCCGATTAATTAGCCAGTCTTAGAGCCTTGCTTCAATAAAAAATCGCGCCTCAAATTTCGAGGCGCGATTTTTGTTAAGCCACTTGCAACTCCGGTTTGGCCGATGCTTGTTGCTTGTTCTTCCAAATCTCTAAAGCGTTCGCTACTGGGCCAACGGTGAACAGGGCAAAATACGGCGCGTGGATGCCCAGATTCAAGATGAAGGCATACAGGTTTTCGTTGCCGCTAAAAGCACCCGCGAAGTGCGCTAAGGTGCGAAGAATCATCTCCATTGTTGCCACACCTAAAGCCACACTCATCTGGCCGAGTCTGCTTTTGGTGGTGGTTTTCGGGTCGGTGATCATGAAGAAGATAAATAGTTGATACATCGGCCCGGTAATTGGCCCCGCTTCCGTCCAAAAGCCGTGTCCCGTGATGAAAGTGCGCAGCCAGGCGAAGAAGAGAAACGCCGCGATATAAGTAGCACAGATGTGAAAACGCTTAAGACGATAGATTGTAAAAGCGCCAACCAGCCAGATGAGATAAATCGCATAATTGCGATTGTCCCACTGCTGCATCAATGTTGCGGTGTTTTCGTGCGCGAGGAGCAGCATGGCGCAGATGCCAAAGTTCGACGGATTCCACAAATGCCGCCCTTCCCAGCGCAAAACGTATTTTGAGGCAATGGAAATGGCCGCACAAAGAATAAACGGCCAATAGAACTGCGTGTGAATGAGAATGCCAACGCTTATGCCGGAAATATAAGCACTTGCCAGATGCGGAAACTTGCCGGTTGTATATTTCGAGAGCGCAATTTCCACTAAAATCGCCGTGATAATCGCGGATAAGGTGAAGCGCAGACTCAAGACACCAAACCGATGCTGGCTGGCAATGAGCAGCGATGTTACGATAATCGGCGCAACATAACGCTGGTCGAACTGGAATTTCTTGGATGTAGCTTGCGTAGCCTGGGATTGGATTGCCGCGTTGGACGCGGCGCTTTCGGAGATCATGCGGCGTTGCGTCCTCCTGTTGTTTTTGTTGCGCTTTCGGTGATGGTGTTGATTTCGTTCATTTTTAAATTCGTCACGGTTTGCACCGCGCCGGAGGGCCAGCGCACGATGGCTTTTTCTGGTTGAGTGTCTTTGCCTAAACCAAAGTGCAGGCGCCGCATGTTCTGCGAGCAAAAGCCTTCGCCGCCAGACAAGATTTGCGTTTGCTTTTTGCCGTCCCAATAAAGCGTGACCTGCGCGCCAATCGCGCTGCGATTACTTTTGGCGCCGCGCAATTCCAATTGAACCCAATTGAAATCAGGCTGCACGCTGTTCTTATAAATGAGCAACGGGCCTTTTTGATTGGCAACGATTATATCCAGCGTGCCCCTGTTCCACAAATCAGCAACGGCAACGGCGCGGCCATCAAATTTATCTTTCACGCCCACATTTTGCGCGACTTCTCGAAATGAAGCGGCGCCATCGTTAATCCATACGCGCTTCGATTGATAGCCTGACAGGCTATTGGTGCCCATCGGCGGCCAGTTTTTGGCATCACGAATAATGGCGGTGTTGGCGCCGGTGATCTTCGAGTAATCATACCAGTAGCTTTTCTGGCGGTCTCCTGAGACATAGCCATTGGTGCAATATAAATCTTTGGTGCCATCGTTGTTGAAGTCGCTAAAGACCGCACCAAAACTCCAGCCACCATCACCGATTCCCATGTTATCGGCCAAGTTATCGTAACGCAAACTCGCGCCCTTCGTGCCTTCGCGCGGCACCCATAAGTTGTTGCGCTGATTTAAAATGTTCGGCTCGGTAATATTAGAAATATAAATGGCCGGCGTGCCCGTATTCAGCACGTCGCCGATGTTGGCGTTCATGCCGCTTTTGGGCGCGAAGCCGATGCCGACCTGCCGCCCGATTTCTCGAAAGCGGCCTTTATCATTGGCGAAGAATTCCGTCACGCCATAATCGTTGGCAATCACTAAATCAGGATAACCCGTGCCCCTGAAATCACCAGCGACAGCGGCTAAAGCCCAACGTCGCGATATTAAACCAGCTTTCAGGGTGACATCTTCAAAAGTGCCATCGCCCTGCCCGCGCAGCAGATATTTGCGCCCACCGTTTTGCGCGTATTCAAAGCTTTCGGGCATGATGTCCGTGCTTTTCAAGTCCCACAGATTAATATCTTCTCGATAGTAGCCGCCGATAAAAATATCTAAATTTCCATCGCGGTCATAATCGAACCAGATCGCGTTGTTGGCATTGACCCAACGCGGCAAACCCGCTTTAGCAGTGGCATTTGTAAAACCCTTGCCACCGTTATTATGAAATAATTCGGGATGGCCCCATTTATAAACCAGCAAATCCTCGAAGCCGTCGTTATCGTAATCGCCCCAGACGGCGCCCATCGAAGTGCCGCTACCCTCGCGGTTTAAATCAGCCACGCCCATCTTTTCAGCTACATCTTCAAAAGTGCCGTCGCCTTTGTTGAGATAAAGCGCGTTCATTGAGCCAGAGGCGCTGTTAGTAACGTAGAAATCGTTCCAACCATCGCGGTCAAAGTCGCAAACCGCCACGCCTGCGCCCATCGAAGCGATTTGGGGCATGATATGCGCCAGTTTTTCATCGAGAACCGGTGCCTGGTGCTGGAATTTCACGCCGACCTGCTGCGCGACTTCCTCAAAGGCAAAGCCATAGCGCGCAAGGGCTTTTTGATGCGCTTTGTCATCGAACGGCACGTTGACAGCGTGGACAGTGTTGCTTTTGTTCAGGCCATAGGCGGTAACGAGTAACGCCAGAAAAAATATAACGACAAGAGGTTGAGTTTTTTGCTTCATGATGCATGATGTAGGGGCGCAATCCGACCCGTAAACGGGTTCCCCGGCGCCCCTACGAGACTATTGTGCCCGCGAAAGGCGTGGGCGTAACACGTTTTGAAAGGCTTTTGGCGTGACGTAACGCGTATGATAAAGCTCCCAATCACTTTTGTGCTGCAAATAGACCGGATCACTCCATAAATCCTTCGGGGGAGTGGTGTAATCGGGCCGGTCATGGGCCGGAAGCGGAATAACGGTCTTGCTCCACGTTGTGTTGAAGTTGCCGTCTTTAACCCAACCATCACCAATGAAAACCCAATCGCGCACCCAGTCGGCAGGCGGTGGCGCGGGGTTGTTCCATGACAACTGCATTTCATCACCCGCGTTCATAATAACGTAGCGATCATCCACGCCTTTGAGAAGTTCCTGCACATCGCCAAAGCGCGTGTAGTAGCCGATTAAATCGCGCCACTTTTGATTAGTGGTTTGAATCTTCTCATACGAGGTCGGTAGTTCCGGCGACGAAGCATCAGCCGCTTTAATTTCACTAAAGCCCCGATAACGCAAATCGGCGCGCTCTAATTTTAAACGTTGCGTTTGAAATTTTGCGTCCGGTAAACCTTCGGCAACTGCTAATGAATCCCAGAAGATTTCCAAATTCGTCCGCAAGCGCACGCGATTTTGCTTACCTTTGACGACATCATCTAAACGAATCACGACAGTCTTTAGTTTGCCTTCGGGAAAGCCAAGTCCGGGCTTGGCGACTACCCACTTTCCCTTTGCATCCAACACTTCCAATCGCAAGCCTTGCGGTGGTGTGTGATTGCCCTGCCCGATAGCGACATTAAGCGAAGAATCCGTAGGATGAATCCAACCCTGCGCGATAAGATAAAGAGGCGGCATTTGTCCGGCCAATTGCCGGTTGATTGGCAACAGTTCCTGCGGCACTTCAATTTCTACCCAGTGGTCGCGTGTTACACCTTGATAACGGCCACGTCCGAAATTGTCCAGATAGTTTCCATCACGAGCTTTAATGATTTGCGAAACATCACGCCCTTCGTCATCCCACGCCTTAACCGCAACGGGCGCTTTGGAAGCATAGACTTTGAGCAAAGGTTGAGGAAATGCCAGGCGTTCGTCCACCCAGATTTCTGTGCCAGGCGGATGATCTACACTCATCAAAGCTAAATGATCGAAGAAGTGCGTTTCCCACAGTTCGGCGGTGATGCTGAGATTAAGTTTGCCGTCCTTAGGTTTTAATTGGTCGCCGCGCAGTTTGAGCCAATCTTCGGTTTGCATGGAACCGGCTGTGTCTTGCGCGTTGATTTTCAAGCCCAGTGGTGAGCGCCAGATGCAATCGGTGACAAAAGCCATTTTCTCGCCATTCCAGGCAAAAAGATAAGGGCATGAGCCGGTCAATCGCTGCAACGCCGTAATATTTGCATCACCCTTCAAGTCGAACTCGGCGCGAGGATCGCCATTGGGCCACACGATGCGCGCGATTTCCACATTCTCTTTTTCGCCCAGCCCGAAATGCACCAACGGCTCTTGTATGACCTGTTTTTGATACAGCAAGCCGGAGCGAACCGAAACCTCTCCACCGATACCAAACGAATTAATACGCCCATCGCCTTCCACATTGCCCGATTGGGCCAAAGGCCGCAGATTGAGCCAGTGATATTTTTTGCTGCCGCTATTGATTAGCCATTGAGGTGTGCCATTTTTATCCAGGGCCAGCAAATCAAGGAGGCCATCTTTGTTTTGATCCGCCGTGCCGTAAACCGCGAAGTCCAGCGGCTTTTCCAGCGGGACGAAGGCGTCTTTTTCAGCACCTAACCAAATTTTTGAACTTTCGTCGCTTAAAACGATGTCCATCGCGCCGTTGTTATCCAAATCGGCTACAAACATTCGCTTATCTTGCGAAGACGCTTCTTTGCCTAAAATATCTTGCCGTTTCCAGGCAGTTCCATCCCAGGTCAGCGCCGCTAAAGGGTCGCCTGCGGCGGCTACTAAAATCTCTAAATGCCCATCACGATTGGCATCAGCCACTTCAATTGACATCTGCTCAGCCATTTCGCGGGGCGCTGTGATTTCTTTGAAAACACCGGAGCGTTCGTTGGTGAAGACCTGTAATTTTTTCCCCGCGAAAACCGCGTCCGGGTCGCCGTCATCATCAATATCGGCCCAGGCGAAATCTTTTATCGCGTTGATTTTGCCAAAGGGCCGCAAGAGTTTGAAAGTGCCGTCGCCGTTGTTGCGTAAAACCGGCGTGTCATCTTTGTCGGCCAGAATGATATCCAGGTCGCCATCCATTTCAATATCGCCGGCCCAGGCGCCGATATAGTTGCCGTTTAAAACATCCGGCGGCAGTTTGGTTTTGGAAGTTACATCGCTAAAGCCATTTTCACTTGCGCGCCACAGGCGAAAACCTTTGCTGCCGGCCAGGGCTATATCGTTTTTGAAATCGTAATCGTAATCAACCGGCAAAGCCGCACCGGGCTTACCGGGAAACGGGTAAGTTTTGCCCGAAGCCAAACGCCACTCATTTAAACGACCTAGGAGCGCTTCAGGGGGCGTTTCGCCATCGGCATAATAAACACGAGCTATTTGCCACTTGCCTGTTGCGTTGATGGGCGTTGCTTTGAACGAAGTTTGCATGTCCGGCGGCGCAGGTTGGCCGCTTTGTGGGGGAAAGGACAGCATTCGTTGGAGAGGCTGTCCCAACTGGTTTTGCGGCGGGGCCAAAAGCGAGAGATCGTTTTGGTAGCGTTCTTCGGCTTTTAAAACATTTTCCAGGCGGATGGTTTCGATAGAAGCTCTGGCGGGCGTGCCTTGCGCGGCTTTTAAAGTGCCAAACATTTCTTCGGCAATCGGCGGCCAATTCGCTCTTTGTTTTTCCAGCCAGGCGATTTGTTCTTTTAAGGTTTTTGCATCGCCGGTTTTCGCGGCTAAACGGGCGCGGTTGAGGTGAGCTTTTAAATTGTCAGGGGCTTTTTCAAGAATTGTGTCTAAGACTTTAATGGCTTCGGCGGTATTCTCCTGCCGTTCCAGTTCTTCGGCCAAAGCGGTTAAATTCCATAAGTTGTCAGGCGAAAGCTCAATGGCACGGCGAAAATGTTTAATCGCTTCTTCGCTGTTGCCTCGCCTGCTTTCGATAAGGCCGGACAAGGCTTCAATTTCAGCGTTACCCGGTGCCAGAGCACGCGCTTTTTCCAGGTTTTGTGCTGCTTCTTCCAATTCATTGTTGCGCAGTTGCACCAGGCCCAGATTGGCCCAACCGGCAGGTTCAGCGGGTGCCAGTTCCGTCAGGCGCTTGAACTTTTCCGGCGCTCGCTTTTCGCCACTTTCCAGGGCACCTAAACCAACATAAAACGCTGAGACAATTTCAGCGTATTGCGGCGAATCCGGTGTCGGGCGCTGGCCGCGATTGAAGGCGAAATAGCCAATTCCAGCAACAGCAACAATCAACAAGACAAGCCCAAGGCGGCGAGAAGATTTCATGGAAATAAGAATTTGGGAAGTGCCGTGCAGTTTAACTAAATCTATTTAGGGATATGGCTGTTTCAGCTCCTGGAGAAGCGACTATACTATGATTTGCAAACAGAGTTTTTGCTGGAGTATTTTCCACAGACGAATCCATAACTCTTTGCATCTTGTCAGACCGCTGCTTCCTAAGCAGTCCGCAGAACGCTACAAGTAAAGCGCTAACAGCATTCTGTTCAGGCCAAGCCTACCAGACAATTCATCCAACAAACATTGTTGCGATTATTCTTAATAAGCCCGCAAATTCATGTATTTGCGCTGCTTTATGCTATGTCGCTTCGCGCCTGATTTTTCCTAAACTATCAATCTATTTGTGGTATTGATCATGAGCCGCCGTAGCGCTAAAATCGCTGCGAACCTGGCTCTTTTGCAGTGTGCATGACGTTTTATGAATACAACAGAAAATTCGCGGGCGCTCTTTTGGCGACGCGTTTCACCGTTTTTAGTCGGTTTTAATTTATTGATAATGTGGTGGATTCTGGCCGAGCGCCAGGTTTTCACCTCAGCCATTTTTCCGCATCCGCTGGAAGTGTGGATTGGCATGGGCGAAGAGATACGCTCTGGCCGCATGATACGCGATTTACTGTCATCACTGTATCGCGTTTCGTTCGGCTTTTCCTTAGCCGTAGTGCTGGGCGTGCCGCTTGGTTTGTGGTTGGGCAACAACGCGGCGGGGCGCGCGGCTTTTTTGCCGGGCATCAATTTTTGCCGCAACCTGTCACCACTGGCCTGGATTCCCTTCGCCATTTTGTGGTTTGGCGTCGGCGATAAGCCGGCGGTGTTTTTGATTTTCATGGCGACGTTTTTCCCACTGGTGTTATCCACCATGTCGGCTGTCGCCAATATTCCTAATGTGTTTTATCGCGTGGCGCACGATTACGGATTGCACGGACTGGATCTGTTTTTGGAAGTCACACTCCCTGCCATCATGCCGCAACTGATTACCACTTTGCGCGTGACCGCCGGGCTATCGTGGCTGGTTGTTGTCGCCGCAGAAATGTTAGCCGGCGATAGTGGCCTGGGCTTTGGAATCTGGGATGCGCGCAACGGCTTGCGTAACGATTTGCTGGTGGCTCTGATGTTGGTTATCGGCACAATCGGAGTGTTCTTAGACAGGATGCTGTCCTTGCTGGCCAATTTGCCCAGCGTGCGATGGGGCTATGAAAGATAACAGAGAAATGGCAAGCGATTCTGCCTTGCAACTAACCGATGTCGGGCGCGCCTTCGGTTCGACGGTTGTTTATGAAGGGCTTGACCTTTCGATTGCGCGCCATGAATTTGTGGCTATCGTTGGCCCGTCCGGCTGTGGAAAAACGACACTGTTGAACTTACTTTCCGGCTTCGACAAGCCTTCAACGGGCACTATTGAGCGGCAGGGTCAGGTGCGCACCGTTTACCAGCAGGGCGGCTTATTTCCCTGGCTAACGGCGGGCCAAAATATTTTGCTGGGTATGCGCCATGTGCGAAATGAGGCCGAGCGAAATCGTCAACTGGCAGAGTTACTGGAACTGATTCATTTGGA